>NZ_JBMFGY010000081.1:0-14598 GCF_049977125.1 Acidiphilium sp.
CGCCGCGCGCGCCGATGTCGAATATCTGTACGACAAACCCTATACCGACAATGCGCGTGTTCGCGTCGCCGGCCCGTTCACGGTCGAAAGCCTCTCGCCGCATCGCGTGCTCCCGGCCAGCGAGGAGGAACTGCTCGGCGACGCCAGCCCCGCCGATGCCAGTCCGGCAGGGCAGGATTTCGCCGCCATCGTGATCGACTATCTCAAATCCGAAGGCGTGAAGCAGGAAAAGAAAAACGACCGCATCACTTTCGACAGCCTGACCCCCTGGGCGGGCAAATATATCGGCGCGGAAGGAAAATTCATCGAGGGTGAGGACGGGCGGGAGCGCCGCGCCGCGATTTTCATCGGGCCGGAATACGGCACGGTGGGGCGGCAGGACATCGTCAATGCCGCGCGCGAGGCGGTGGATGCGCGGTTCGATGTGCTGATCGCCTGCGCCTTCAACTTCGATGCGCACTCCACCGAACTCGGCAGCCTCGGCAGTTTGACAATCCTGAAAGCCCGGATCAACCCGGACATGCACATGTCGGCCGAGCTGAAAAACACCGGGCGCGGCAATATGTTCGTGGTGTTCGGCGAGCCGGATGTGGAGATCCTCGATGCCGGCGGCACCGAAATCCGGGTGAAGGTGAACGGGGTGGACGTGTTCGACCCCAACACCGGCGACATCCGCTCCAACGACACCGCCGGCATCGCCGCCTGGTTCATCGACACCGCGTATAACGACGAAAGCTTTTTCGTCCGCCACGCCTATTTCCTCGGCGCCAACGACCCGTACAAGAGCCTGAAAACCGCGTTGAAGGCGGAAATCGACGAGGATGCCTGGGCCACACTGTATTCCGACACATCCCGTCCGTTCGAACGGCCGGAGAGTGGGCGGATTGCGGTGAAGGTGATCAATCACTTCGGGGACGAGGTGATGAAGGTGTTTAAAGTTTAGTAAAGGAGGTTAAGATGTCTGGTCTTGTGGTGCTTGAAGGACGCTGGCAGAATAATAGAAATGTTTCGGTCAAATCACTTTTTGATTTGCTTGTAGATATGGAGTTTAACAATATACATAACTACCACTATGAAAATTTTACGAACGTTCAGTCGTTTCGCGCAATTCTTAATAATATTTTTCTTCCAAACGCGCATAAACGATATCTCTACATTGGTGGCCATGGAGATGAAATCAATGTAAATGGAACAGTTGATAACGTCTCTCGTACAGAAATCCGAAATAGTTTGCATGAAATACAAGGCGGTCAGCTACGTGGTTTTTTTGTTGGCGCTTGTTTATTTGGTAATGAGGAGAACGCTGGATTTTTCTTTGCTCCAGAAATAGGAGTTGTTCCTACCATTAGATGGTTTGCGGGATATCAAGGTAACGTTGATTGGATAAAATCATCTGTGATGGACATAATATTCTGGCAGAGAATATTCTCTGAACGGATACGGCACCCAGGTGCCACGGAAAATACAATCATTGAAAATGTCTGCAATTATCTAAACCATTCCGTATCAGGTTTGATGGAAGAGCTCGAATTCCAAGTTTATCGCCGGAGACCTCAACATCCCAACGAACCAGAACGTCTGATTGGATCGCAATGACAGAAACGATCGGCCCATTCACGGCACAGCAACTTAACGCCCTTGCGCAATTTCTGCCTGACTTCGAGTCCCCGGGTTTCAGCCCAGGAGCGATGAGGGGTATGACACCAAATGCGGATGGAAGCCTCTCGTTTCCCTACGCTGTTCTCAGCGACAAGGTCGAGGCGTTTATTGCTGCTATCTATGACAACGGCTGGGTCGTCGGCCATTTCGACTGGCCAGCGTGGGCTGGGACAAAAGAGGCGGCCCGGTTACGCGATGATGAAACCGCTCTGGTCGGGGCGACACCGGAACAAGTTGCCAAACTGATGACGGTGATCATCCGTCAGGATCGGTTTGCCGAAGGCACAGTGCTGAATGCGTTCGAAACCGGACTCGTCCTGCGCATCGTTCGGCGGATCGACGCGCTCGCGCAAGCAACCACGGACGATCCGTGACCGCAGGATCGCTAAACGATGCTTAAGCAGTCCGAGCCTACAAGGGTCTTTCCCGTGAGGCTCGGGCGTTCTATCGTCAGACGATCTTTAACAATTGAGGTAAAGACGATGTTGGACGTGCCCAAGACTGAAGTTGATTGGCAAAGATGGCTTGTAGAGAAAATTAGGAGTTCATGTGGAAATCCCGACTCACTTTCCACAATTCCCGTGAAAACATTGACGAATGAGAGTTCAATTGGATCTTTATGCGGTACGTTTGATTATGATGTCTTTGAGGATACCTCCTTCTGGAATCATCAGCGGGAGGTGTCAGACAAACACAATGTTCTGATGGACATTTCGGGCGGAATGACGCCAGATATCGTCCTTCGGTCAGGAAAGTCTGGCCAAAATCGGATTTATATCGAAGTTAAAGAAAAAGCCAAACTAAGTTATGGCATATATGACTCTCAAGTCGTTAGATATTTTCTTCATCTTCTTGCGACTTCCAAATCTACTAAGATGCAACCTTATTCTGAACTCCGCCGTGCCATTATTTTGGCTGCGCCAGATTATTGGTTCGATAATGCAAAGTTGGTTGAACCTTGGCATGACTTTTGTAAAAGATATGCGGGGCTTGCCGAGGCCTTCGATGTAACGCTTGGCGAGATACGGCTAAACGACAAGCTACTGAGAACATGAGCCGGGATTGCCTTGGTGAGATGTAATCGCGGGCGATCCAACCGATGAGGAGAAAGGCGCTCAGACATATCTCTGATTACTCAGAAGGGGGCGGATCATCGACCATAATCGGCCTCATTCCGGTATGACCGCCACTTTCCGTATTGCTGATGCGTTCACCGCCGCAATTGCGCGTCTTTCTGCCCAAGAGCAAAAAGTGGTTAAGACGGCGGTTTTTGATCTACAGGTCGATCCCTCGCGGCCGGGGTTACAGTTCCACCGGATCGACAAGTCGAAAGACCCAAATTTCTGGTCGGTCAGGGTCAACCAGGATATTCGGATCGTCATCCATAAGACTGGGTCTGATCTACTGCTCGCCTATGTCGGCCATCATGATGATGCCTATGCATGGGCGACGCGCCGACGGATTGAGGCGCATCCGCGCACCGGGGCGATCCAGATTGTTGAGGTTCGCGAGCGCGTGGAGGATGTTGTACCGCAACCATCGTTCGAATTTACGGTGTCAACGCCGACGCCGACGCCGAACAGAACGACCGAACTGAATATCGCCTACCCGTTTGCCGCGCTGGATGATGAGGCGCTTCTGTCCATCGGTGTGCCGCCTGACTGGCTGGCCGACGTTCGGGCTACGAGCGAAGACGGTTTCTTCGCGCTGGCAGCGCACTTGCCGGGCGAAGCGGCGGAGGCGTTGCTGGAGTATGCAACGTCCGGCCGCTTCATTCGTCCGGTGGCAATGCCGCCGCAGATCGATCCCTATACCCACCCAGATGCGCTCCGGCGGATCAGACTCATCGTTAGTCACGAAGAACTCGAACTCGCACTGGCGTATCCATGGGATAAATGGGGCGTCTTCCTTCACCCCTCGCAGCGCGCCCTGGTCGAACGGTCCTTTTCCGGCCCGGCGCGGGTGGCGGGATCGGCCGGCACGGGGAAAACGATCGTTGCCCTGCATCGGGCCGTTCGGCTCGCACGCGATCATCCGGATGCGAGAATACTGCTGACCAGTTTCTCGCAACCGCTTGCCGATTCGTTGGCGAAAAAGTTGCTGGTGCTGGCCCCCGAGACTGGCAGCATCGTGCCGCGGATCACCACGGCGTCGTTCCGGGGAATCGCCGAGCAGATGTTTCAGTTGGAATTCGGGGTACGACCGCGGATCGCCTCGGAGAGCGTCTTGCGTGACCGGCTGGCGAGCGCGGCAGCCCAGTTGAAAGGCTTCTCCGACCGTTTTCTGTTGTCCGAATGGACGAATGTGATCGACGCCTGGGGGCTGACGACGCTGGAGGCGTACACCACCGTTCAGCGCATGGGGCGCAAGAGCAGGCTCGGACCCAATCAGCGGGCGAAGCTGTGGCCGATCTTTCAGGCGGTCCGCGATGCGCTGAAGGCCGAGCGTTATACGACATGGGCCGAGGTGTTCACCCAACTGGCCGAGACACTGAGCCAGCGACCGATCAAACCGTTCGACCATGTCCTGATCGACGAGGCGCAGGATCTCGCACCGGCGGAACTGCGGTTCTTTGCCGCCCTGGCACCGGCGGGCAACGATAATCTGTTCCTAGCGGGCGATGCCGGTCAGCGCATTTTTCAACATCCCTATTCCTGGGCAGGTCTGGGCGTCGATGTTCGCGGGCGATCGTTCATACTGAAGGTGTGTTACCGCACGTCCCAACAGATCCGGCGCGCGGCGGACCGGCTATTGCCGACGGTTCTGCGCGATGCCGACGGACTGGAGGACGAACGGCGCGGGATCGTTTCGGTGTTCGACGGCCCGGTGCCAGACGTCGAAACTGTGGCGGACCCCATAGCCGAGACAGACCTTGTTCGAGGGGTCGTTGAGACCTGGCTTACCGATGGGATTGCCGCTCATGAGATTGGTGTGTTCGTCCGCACTCAGTCACTCGTTGCCCGAGCCCAGGCCGCCATTCGTGGCTTGGCTGGCGCCGCTCAGATCGTGACGGTTCCGATGAGCCTCGCCAAAGGGCTGGAATTCCGCGCGGTGGTCGTCATGGCATGCGACGAGGGCATACTCCCGCTGGATGAGCGCGTTGCCGATGCGGCGGACGAAGCGGAGCTTGACGACATCTATGAAACGGAGCGCCGGTTGCTCTATGTGGCCTGCACCCGGGCGCGCGAACACCTCCTTCTCACAGGCGTCTCTCCGGCGTCAGAATACCTCAATGATTTCCGTTAAAGGGCTACGGAATTGTTGATACCGGACCGATCGGCCGGGGCGTGATACGGGGATAAGTATGTTTAAAATCCCGCGACGCGGAGACAAAATTGAATTGCGGTCCGTGATTTCAGCGGCTTGAAAAAATCAGATCACGCGCCCGGAATCGCTCGAACCGCATTGAAACACTTGTGGCGATCGACTGGCTTCATGCTAACCTGACGTCATTGAGCGTGGATTGATTCTGGGAAGATTTGATGATTGAAATTCGAGCGATCGTTGCAACCAAGATCGGTTTTGCCTCGCATCAAAATGCTGTGCCGTTGCTGCGCGAGCTGTCGATTATAAATCATGGTTCAGTCTCGCACCAGAATCTAAAGCTCATGCTGACTGCTGATCCTCCTGCGTTCGCGCCGCGCATGTGGGCACTCGCTCACCTTGCACCGGGCGATACACGCCAGGTGATGGATCGCGACGTTGCGCTCAACGCCGCATTTTTGGGCGACCTTGATGAAGCTATCGCCGGGACGATCACGCTGCGACTGACCGAGGATGAGACTGAGCTCGCGGCGATGGTCTATCCGATCGATTTGCTCGCCCGCACCGAATGGGGCGGCATGAGCTCGATGGCGGAATTGCTGCCAGCCTTCGTGATGCCGAACGACCCGGCAATCGACCGAATTCTGAAGACTGCATCGGACGTGCTGCGGCGCGCCGGCAAACCAGATGCGATCGATGGATATGAGAGCAAATCCCGCCAGCGGGTGTGGCAATTGGTGGGTGCTCTATGGGCCGCGGTGTGCGAATTGCGGCTCAGCTACGCATTGCCGCCGGCAAGTTTCGAGCAGCAGGGTCAGAAAATTCGGTCGCCTGGGTCAATCCTGCAGGGGCGCGTCGCTACTTGCCTCGATCTCACCGTACTTTTCGCCGCAGCCCTGGAGCAGGCCCGTCTGAATCCGATAATTGTTCTGGCACGGGGTCATGCATTTGCGGGGGTGTGGTTGCAGCCCGGCGTGATGCCCAGCCTGATCACCGACGAGGCCGCGGCTCTGCGCCGTCGGCTCGATCTTGATGAGCTGCTTGTGTTCGAAACGACCCTGGCTGCCAATGCGCACCCGCCCAGCTTCTCCGCTACTATCGCGCAGGGACGTCGTCAGCTTGCCGAAGATGCCGATGCGCCTTTTGAAATGGCGATCGATGTTGCTCGCGCGCGGATGCAACGCATCCGCCCTCTGGCCGCAATGGCGGATCCCGCTCAACTAGCCGAGCCCAACGCGCCTGCTGTGTTTGAGGCGTTGGAGGCGCCGCCAAACTTATCGGATTTTGAGGCGGAAAGTGCAGAGCCAGACGTAGCGCTCAGTCCCATCGATCGCATTGCGATGTGGCAGCGCAAATTGCTTAATCTGACTACAGCAAACCGATTGCTGAACGTGCCGGCGAGTGCCAAATTCATCCGATTGATCTGTCCCGATGCCGCGTTGCTCGAGGATCAATTGGCCGACGGAAAGAAAATCCGAATCGTCGCGATGCCCGATTTGCAGCCCGGCGGGCGCGATGAAAAACTCTACGCAACCCAAAATAATGAAAATTTGCGTACGGAACTAGCGACAGAGGCGATGGCGCGACATGAAATTCTGGCCGAGGGCGAGGAGGGGAAACTCGATAACACGCTGATCGAATTGTTCCGCCAGGCCAAAACCGATTTTGCCGAGGGTGGAGCCAATACGCTGTTTTTGGCCCTGGGTTTTCTTAAGTGGCGAAAATCACCAGCCGAGCAACGATTCTACCAAGCGCCTCTCTTGCTGGTGCCAGTTCGGCTCGAACGTAAAAGTGCCGTATCAAAAATCATCATGACGCGGCACGAAGATGAAGCCCGCTTCAATCTGACACTGCTTGAATTACTGCGCCAGGATTTCGGCTTGACGATACCGGCTCTGGCTGGACCTTTGCCTGAGGACCGTAGCGGGATTGACGTTGCGGCGATCTGGACGACGGTACGAACTGCGATCCGCGATATGACAGGGTTCGAGGTGGTACCCAATGTGGTGCTTGGCACGTTTTCCTTTGCAAAATATCTGATGTGGAAGGATCTGGTCGATCGGGCGGCCATGTTGAAGGAGAGCCCGGTCGTACGTCATCTACTTGAGCGGGGGCAGGCTGCGTTTCCCGCGCGCGGAGAGTTCCCCCGCCCGGAGCACCTTGACCAGCGTATCGATCCGGCTGATCTGTTCATTCCGCTGCCCGCGGACAGTTCACAGATTGCAGCGATCGTCGCATCCGGCGAGGGTCATGATTTCGTGCTCGATGGCCCCCCTGGTACGGGCAAATCGCAAACCATCGCCAACATTATCGCCCATAATCTTGCCCGTGGCCGACGCGTATTATTCGTCGCTGAGAAAATGGCGGCGCTGGAGGTGGTTCAGCGGCGTCTTGCGACAGTAGGACTTGGATCGTTCTGTCTCGAATTGCACTCAGCCAAGGCGACCAAGACCGAGGTGCTACGCCAGCTCGACGATGCTTGGACCACGCGTGACCAGATGGCTGCTGCAATGTGGGCAAGTGAAGCAGCGGAGGTCAAACGGCTTCGCGACGAATTGAACCGGATCGTCGCCTTGTTGCATCGACCTCATGCGAACGGACTGACGCTGCATGGTGCGATTGGCCGCGTTGTGCGGGATTGGACCGAGATGACGCCACGGTTGGTCTTTCCTCTAGGTTGTCAGCACAGTGCGGTAGAGTTGGCAGCAACACGTGAAACGATGCGGCGCCTCTGCCTCGCGCGCAGCGAAGTGTTTGATGTGCCGACCGGGCTTGGAAATCTGGCGACGCAGGAATGGTCGAACGCCTGGCAGGACACGTTGGTGGAAGCGGCACGTGGGTTCATCTCCGCCGAAAGTGATTTATGCCAGGCATGTCAGAGCTTCGCGTCCGTGACTGGTCTTGATCCCATCACCGAAACCAGTACACAACTTGGCCATTGGCTACGTCTCGCCATGTTATTGCCGAAAGCTCATGGGTATGATCTGAGCTTTGCTTTTGCGCCCCAAGTTCCCGAATGGATAGCGAAGCTACGTGAGGCGATAACGTGCCTACAGCGTTATCGTGAGATCGAGGCTATGCTCTCGACGAGCTATGCAACTGAAGCGGTTCGGAGACTCGATCTTGCCGCGCTCAATACAGAATGGATTGCTGCGAACAAGAAGTTTTTCTTGTTCAAGGGTGGTGCTTGCAAAAAAGTGATTCAAACCTTGGCAAATGTCGGGGGTACAGCCGGGCCACCGGACCCAGCCAAGGATCTCCCTCGGCTTGAAACAATGGCCCAGGAATTAGCTAGACTTGATGTTCTGACACCTGCACTTGCGGGTGTGTCGAACTGGGCGGGCGTTGCAACCGATCTTGATCGGCTGCAAATCAGCATCGACATCGTCGAAGCACTACGGTCATCCACATCGGTCCTTGCTGCTGATTTGTCGGCGCTAACACAACTCCGTTACACGCTTACACTTCTGCTGTCCGATGGCAACGATCTTCTAGCATCGGATGGCCCCGTATCCCTTGCGGTTAAGCGTCTTTCAGACGCCGCTCAAGTCTGTGAGATCACGACTCAATCTTTCATAAGCCACGGTGAATTACGCCACAGCGAAACCTTCGCCGATCTTCGAGACAGTGCACAGGCCGTCATC
This sequence comes from Acidiphilium sp., assembly GCF_049977125.1. Lineage (NCBI taxonomy): Bacteria > Pseudomonadati > Pseudomonadota > Alphaproteobacteria > Acetobacterales > Acidocellaceae > Acidiphilium > Acidiphilium sp. The sequence goes on from NZ_JBMFGY010000081.1 coordinate 8,568, forward strand.
AGCCATGCCCGTCGCCTAAAGCCGTGGACGGACTGGCAGCGGTCGCGTAACGACGCAATCGCGATGGGCTTGTCTCCGATTATTGCAGCCATCGAATCTGGTCAGCTATCGCCTGACATGGCCCAATCGTGCTTTGAAACGGCCTATGCATATTGGTTTGCGAGCGGCGAGATCGATGCCGAGCCCGATCTCCGGCGTTTTGCCGCGACTGACCACTTGGACAAGGTGAAAGCGTTTCGTCGACTTGATCACAATCTGGCGGCGTTGTCGGTCCGCTACATTAAAGCAAAACTATGCGGGTTGATCCCCGACAAAGAGGCTGCCAGCCAGGGAGGCGGGTATGCTGTACTGCGACATCAGCTTCAACTTAAACGCGCTCATAAACCGATCAGGCAGCTTGCCAGTGAAATGGGCGAAGCATTTACGCGGCTTGCGCCTTGCATGCTAATGAGCCCTTTGTCTGTCGCACAATATCTACCGCCTGATCAGGCTCTATTCGATCTTGTTATTTTTGACGAAGCCTCGCAAATCGCGCCATGGGACGCCATCGGTGCAATGGCGCGAGGCAGACAGGTCGTCATTGCTGGCGATCCGCGCCAAATGCCGCCGACGAATTTTTTCGCGCGCAAGAGCGACGAAGGTGATGACGAGGGCGGAGCGGATATGGAAAGCATTCTTGATGAATGTCTCGCCGCAGGTGTCACGCAACACAGTCTAACCTGGCATTATCGGAGCCGTCATGAAAGCCTAATCACTTTTTCCAACCATCGTTACTATGAAAATCGCTTAGTGACGTTTCCGGCGCCGCAAACCCGGCCCAGTGCGGTATCTTGGCAAATGACCGCCGGCGCGTACGCTCGCGGCGCTGGGCGAACCAACCAGATTGAGGCTCGCGTTCTGGTCGACTCTGCCGTTGCTCGACTCACCAATCCGGATTTCATCGCGCGCGGCTGGACACTGGGCATCATTACTCTGAATGTCGATCAGCAGCGACTAGTTGAAGATCTGCTCGACAAAGCGAGGCGGGAAAACGCGGCACTCGAACGACATTTCTCCGAAGATCTTGCCGAGCCGGTGGTGGTAAAAAACCTGGAAACGGTACAGGGTGATGAGCGTGATGTTATCATGCTCGGTATCGGTTTCGGCCCAACCGAAGCGGGTTCCTCGACTATGTCGATGTCGTTCGGCCCGTTGAATGCTGCGGGCGGCTGGCGACGACTCAATGTGGCCCTTACCCGATCACGGCAGGAGATGATCATCTTTACATCGTTCGGTCCTGGCATGATTGACCTCACCCGCACTGGCGCACGCGCAATCGCCGATCTGAAACATTTCCTCGAATTCGCCGAGCGCGGACCGCGCGCACTGGTCACCGCAGTTCGCGGATCGGTTGGCGATTACGAATCGCCGTTCGAAATCGCTGTTGCCATCGAGATGGGAAAACGCGGCTGGGTTGTCGTGCCTCAGGTCGGAGTCTCCAGGTTCCGTATCGATCTGGGCATCATCCATCCTGATCGACACGGCGACTATCTCGTTGGCATCGAGTGTGATGGCGCAACTTATCATAGCGCCGCGACGGCGCGCGATCGTGATAAAATCAGAGCAGCGATTCTTGAAGATCTAGGATGGAAACTGCTCCGCATCTGGTCGACCGATTGGTGGATCGATAAGCAAGGAGCGGCCGATCGACTGCATCGCGCCATCGAGCAGTGTCTCGCCGACGACCGCGTCACCGAAGCGACAAAATGTGCTATTCCGGAGATAGAATCGTCAGAGTCGTCAACGACGACGGCATTAGAGAATTCCATCTCACAGATGCCGAATGTTCCAATCACTAAAGGTCAGATTGTGGGCACGCCCCCCCCGAGGCTGGAGAACGCATCTGAGCGCGATATTGAGTTTGCACGCGCAATGAGCATGCCAAAGTCGATGTTTCAGCAGTACCACTTCGCGGACATTACCCTTTTCAATGATCGACTTAAGCCCGAACAATTCTACGATTCGAACTATGATACAACATTATCCTTGCTGATTTCACATATTCTTGGTGTTGAGGCGCCGATTTCGGAATCGTTACTTGTTCAACGGATAGCTCGTGCTCACGGTTTTCAACGCGCCGGTCGCATCATCCGCGAACGCGTCATGCATCTTGCGCGATCTTTGCATCACGTGACCAATGCCGCCGACGAAGGGATTTTCGTATGGCCGGACACAGCCTCGGCTTCCGGCTGGAAAGCCTGCCGCCGACCCGATAGTGCCGATGATATTCGGCAAATCGATGACATTGCGTTCGCAGAGTTGGCTGCGGCAGGCGAGCAGCTTGGAGATGAAAGCGATATCGTTTTGGCGATCGCCCGTTTCTTCGAAGTGAGACGGCTCAGCGCAACCGCACGCGCGCGGATTGAATCTGCATTAGGACGTTCTCCGTAACCATAATTCCGGTTCCAACTTGGAATCACCGAATAGCAATGATACCTGTTCAACCGTCAGCGCTAGCCCACAACACCGGGTCAAGTCGTTCCGCGCGCCAGCGTCAGGCATGGTTAACATCATGATCGCGATCGCCGGGATCAGCGATTGCGATCCGCCGGAATGGATGGTCGCGATCAACGGAATACGCAACGATCCGTCCGGCTTCACCGACTCGACGCGCCAGATGATTTTTTCAAGCAGTCAGCGACGTCGATTAGTTCCGCTATGCCACTTTCCCCCATCAGCACTTTGGTAAGTGACAAAGTGCGGCCATCGATTAGTCGCTGGAATGCCGCGACATCATCTGGTGTCCACGTTTTTGGACTGCCGTCCACGTTAATCAGTTTGTTCCACGAACGTCTATCGATATGGTCATCGAACGGAGGCGTGTCGCTGCTGTCGGGTCGTGCATCTTCGATTTGTCCCATACCGCGTCCACGATTATCGGCCGCGGCAAGCCACCTTACATTTCCAAGTGAATTGCCGACCGTATTGCGCAAGTCTCTGAAATTGCTCTCTTCAGGACTAGAAAGGCCACGAGGCTTCCGCTGGGCGCTCCAGTGAAACCCAAACAGTTCTTGTGGAATCGCATGGTCTAGATCGAACGGCAGGTCGTCATCGCGCGTCGAGGTTGGGTCGTAATGCGGGAAGGTTCGCGTGAGGTAGCGACGCTGTAACCAGAACAGTGCCCGCCTCTGAAGCTCGGCGTGCGTGGATAGCACCCGCAGCGCTTCGCCGGGACCAGCGTGGTCCTGACCATCTCTGCCGCTCCTGAAACGCTCTTCCCACTTTGCCAACGTGGATCCACGGTTCTTCACTTCCTGCTCGAGATCATGCCAGTCGGTGGCCCGTGGCGCACGGCGTGCGACACCGACAGTCTCGAAATGATGAAGTAAAGCTGCCACCGAGTTAAGCTCAACGGCCCAATCTTTGACACCGGCCTGAACAAACGTGGCATAGGCCGCCTTACTGTCGTCTCCAACGAAAATGAGCCAGTGGAGAACGAAGGCGATGAGCGTCGCACGATCTTCCCCCTCCCACGCCCGCCCTTCATCACGCTTGAATGTAAACAGGAGGAGCACGTCCAGTAAATCGGGGGGGAGGCGCGCGAGTAGCATGGATGGCAGCCCACAAGGATTTCTTTCTGGGTCGTAACGCAGACCGCAGCGGAGATTCTTGATCGCTGTTTCCAGCCTGGGAGGGGCAGCCTTATCGGCTGGCAACATTGATCGAAAACAACGCTCAGTGGTTTCCGCTCCCTTGTCCTGCACAAATTGGACACGCTCCGGTGTTGGCTTACCGGCCCGCTCCCACTCCTGGGAGTCTTTCCAAGGCTCGAGCGTCTGTGCAACGCGCAAGGCCCCAAGTACCAGATCAACCTCCGACGTGAACCGACCAGAGTTTTTTACGATATCGTCGACCCGGTCATGCACATGAGGATAGCAATTCTTAATAAGTGAGTAGGTCAGCTCCTCGTCAGAAAGCCGTGTGCCCCCCTGCCCGAGCCGCGCGAAAAAGATACGATAATCTTTCTCTTTCAGGATGGAGTTGTCCACGAGCTTGACGATTATTTCGGCATTAAGCGCCTTCTTCAGCCCTGCAAGAAAGTCATCGATGTAGGCAGATCCGGCGCCGTGAGCGGTAAGTCGCGCAAGTGTCAAAAGTTTGTCCCGGATATTTTCTTCCTGAGATTTCATTAGCTCTTTGACGACGTAGCTCAGCCGAACGGCGCATTTGGCAGACATCAGAGTTCCCGGGTCCGTCATTGCCATCTCGTTGAAGATCGTATCCGGCCGCTTCGGCTTGCCGTCTTCGGTTGGCCAGGAACCATGTGCGTGTCGTCGGTCCTCGGCGCTAATCTTTTGATTGGGTGTCTTGGGTCTGTAGCCGAATGGCTGACCAGTGCTGTTCATGCGCACCATGAACAGCCGATCTCCCAAATTTTCCGGCTCTTCCTTGATATCCACCCAAAGCCGGAGCGATTTGCCAAGCACTCCCTCGCCGAGCCCGAGTAGAAGCGAGAGTAACCTCTGCTGACCGTCGAAAAGGTGGAACGCGATCTCGGGGAGCGTCTCCGTCCTGTTGTTTAGGTTCCGACCCTCATCGTGCTGATGGTCCGTCCGTGTCACCATTATCATGCCGGCTGGGTAGCCGCGCATCAGGCTGTCCCAGTAATTAATGATCTGCTCATTGCGCCACACGAATGAGCGTTGGATCGGCGGCAGCCGTAGTAGGCCTGATTCGTTGCTCCTGAACCACTCAGCGAGGCGGCTAACGGTCATTAGCTCCACCGTTTTACCCCCGCTGAAAAGCCTACAGAAGGGGACACCTTGCTGATCGCATATTTCGTTCATTGTCTATACCCTAACGCAATTTCTGAATTCACACACGCTTTCGCTCAGCTTGTAGGGTTGTTTACGCTGCCCAGTCGAAATGCACCGCAGACATCGCGGGAAGATCGGCGAACGTCGCGTGTAGCGTTCCCGGTGCCAGCATCGGAACCACATACCCCTGACCGATCTGCCATTCTGAAAAGGCATTATTTTCTCCCGTTTAACTCTGCCTCTAAACTGTTTTCCATTTTCTTATTCATGTCGCAGCCTTAAGAGGCATCATTCTCATGATGCGCCGCGACCTCGGCCGCCAAATCTGCTAGGCATTCCCGCAACCTCTCCGGCGCCACTACCGTCACTGCGGTTCCCCAGGTGAACAGGTGCCAGCACATCTCCTGCATCCCACCGGCACGGAAGGCGATCCGCAACGCGCCATCCGCCTCGCGGTCCATCACCTGCGTAGGGTGAAATAGCCAGCACAGAGTCTCCTCCGCCGCTTCCGGCGCGACGCGCAGCACCACGTCCAGCGGCTCTTCCTGAAATATGCCAAAGGACTGCGCCGCATACGCCGCCAGATCGAATGCTTGTCGCGTGAACACCTCAGGCAAGATCGTCAGGTCGCTGATCCGGTCTATCCGCCAGAGGCGCATTGCTTCCGCGCCGGGAGTATGCGCGATCAGGTAGGCGCGTCGTCCGTACAGGATTGCATAGGGGCAAAGCGTCCGTAAGGCCGCGCGCGTCGTCTCGGCGGGGCGGTATTTAAAGCGAAGCAGATTCGATCCAAGAATCGCTCGCCGCAGGTCGCTCAACAGCGCCCGATCCAGCTTCAGCCGCGGTCCAGGGCTTGCCGCACTGCCTTCCGCCTGCATCAGCAACTCAATATCCGGTTCGGAGCGCGTGAGCGCCGCCGGTGTCATCATTGCCCGCAAAGTCGCCGCAGCATCCTTCAGATCGGACGCACGTGCGTCGTCGCCCTTGACCGATAGCTCGCGTGCCAGCGTCTCCAAGGTTGCAATTGCACCTGGCTGCGCCGGCAATGCTGGCAGGGTCTCGCGAGGCAGACGCCAACGCCGAACCCGGTCTTCGCCATCGGTGAACGATAATTGAGGAAAGATCTCCTCGATCCGGTCACGTAACCGTTCGATTGTCCGACGGCCGACATCGAGATGCTCTGCCATCTCGTCGAGCGATAATCCCGCTCGCGATCCCGAAAGCAGAACAGCAAG
>NZ_JBMFGY010000082.1:0-14251 GCF_049977125.1 Acidiphilium sp.
GACGATCATGGGACAGTATCGAGCAGGATAGCCGCTGTCCTCGTCTGGTCGCCTTGAGCCCTGAGACGCGACAGATCGGCCCGCAGCGCCGGCAGAAATTTCCCGACCGTGGTCGACGCCGCGCCCGGTGACGGATCGATCGGTGCCGAACTCGCAATCGCGAGGATCATGTCGCGGCCATACGGTTTGCCAACCGCCCAGAGCGGACCCGGTGGTTGGCCGAGAACAAGGCGGCTGCCCGCCACCAGGTGCACGCCCGCGCTGGTTGCATTCGGGTACAGCCGATAGGTTGCGCCACGGCTCGTGACGTAATCGACCTCGACATAGCGAGCGAAGATCGGCAGGTGCAAATCGATGACGATTTTCTGACCGGCCGATAGCGTGGTTGCATTACCCGCAAGATGTAATCTCAACCGATCAGCCACAGGCGCAAACATCGGCGCATAAGGCCGCGCCGCCTCCAGCAACCCACAATAGGGTCCGGTGAAAATGCGCAGCGTGGATGTAATCGGCAGCGGCGCCACCGCCTGCGTCACCGCCTGCGCCAGTGTCATACGATCGGCCGCCGCGACGATCCCGCTCAGACTTGCGCCGTTATCGCTTACGCTGCCCTCGACCAGCGCACAACTGATCGGGGCAACCGCCGCAGCGAGCTTCGCGCGCAGCACATCCGCGGCGGGAGGACGCGGCAGGGATGGCGGTGCTGGGTGAACAACCGGTGCAGGAGCGGCCGCGACCGGCTCAGGTTGCGTTTGGTGCACCGATCCACGATGCCAAGCGTAGAAGGCGATGCCAGCGCCAACCACCAGAACGCCGACCATGCCGCCAATCACCGCAAAACGGCGCGATGATCCCGAACTCCCGCTCACCCCGCTGCCCGGCAGCGCCCCTTCACCCCGCACCGAGTCCTGGACCAGCTCCCGGACCGGTTCATGAACGCGATAGGGCGCCTCTTTCGGCGTGATCATCGTGGCATCGGCATCCACGGCGGTTTCACTCGCGCGCAGGGCTGCGGCGAAATCGCGGGCGGTGGCAAAGCGGTCCTCGGGCCGTTTCGCCATCGCCCGCCGCACGACATCATCGAGCGCGGGCGCCACCGAAACCGACAGCAAAGACGGCGCGGGCGGTTCGACGTTCAGCACCTTGTGCATGATGGCGGTGACCGACCCCTCGAACGGCTTTTCCCCGGTCAGCAACTGATACAGCAGAACGCCGGAGGAATAGATGTCGGTCCGGGCATCGATCGTCTGGCCCATAAACTGCTCGGGCGACATGTACGACGGCGTGCCGATCATCGTACCCGCCTGGGTCAGGCTGGAGCTTTCGATCCGCGCCACCCCGAAATCCGCCAGTTTCACCCGTCCGTCCCGCGTGATCATCACATTGGCGGGCTTGATGTCGCGATGGATCACCCCGTTGTCATGGCTATAGGCAATGCCGGAGAGAAGCGATTCCATCATCGTCACGGCGTCAGCCGGGGTGAAGCGTTCGCCCCGGTCGAGCAGGGATTTCAGCGTTTCGCCCTCGACGAACTCCATCACGATATAAGCGAGCGTGTCGGTCTCGCCGTAGTCGTAAACAGCGACGATGTTGGGGTGGGTCAGCCGCCCGGCCGCCTGCGCCTCGCGCTTGAAGCGCAACAGGTCTTCGGCGCCTTCGGCATCATCCACCCGATCGAGCCGCACCGTCTTGATCGCGACGCGCCGGGCAATGATCGGATCGAACCCTTCATAAACCACGCCCATTGCACCGCGGCCGAGGATGCGGCTGATATTGTATTTGCCGAGCGCGGTGACGTCGGGTTCCGCCATCTCAGAACGACTGTTTCGCCTGGCCGACGGCATGATAGGTCGCGAGATTGGGTGCCTGTCGGCCGCCGTCGCCGATCACCACGAACGGCGCCCAGTAGAACGGATCGGCCAGAGTGATCGGCACCCCGGCCGAACCCGCGCTATCGATCAGGGCGAGTTGCGCGCTGCGCAAGCTCGATGCCGCACCACCATCGTCATCGGCGGCGACATGTTCGAGCGTCGTTGCGACCAGATACGAGCTGACCTGATCGTTCACCGCCCATTGCGTCACCATCAACGCCCGCGCGCCAGCAAAAAAGAACGACCGCGCGAGGCCCGACAACGCTTCACCACCCGCCCTGCCATTGCTGCCGCCGGTATTGCACGCCGAAAGAATGACAAGATTGGCGTTGAGATGCAGGTTGGTGATGTCGGATGTGGTCAACATGGCACGCGCGGCCGATTTTGCATCGAGCGGCGCCGAGGTCACGATCGCGGGTTCCTGCGCACAGGGCAATTCTGAAGGGAGCAGCGCATGTGTCGCGAAATGCAGGATGCGGTATTTTCGAAGGTCCGCATGCTCGACATTCGGCACGGTGAACTGCGCACCGAGCAATTCGTCGGACGCCGGAGCGTGGAAAATGGCGCGCGCGGCGGCGAGTTCGAGCTTGGCATAGGGCAGCGCCGGCAGATCGGCGAACAACTGGGCACTCTCACCGCAAGCCGGACCGTGGAAGGTCGCCGCGGCCTGGCTCACCGTTACATGGTGAAAATCACCGAAACCGAACCAGGGCCGGGTCGCGCGCGAATTGCCCTGCACCGCGCGCAACGACACGAAATTGGCCGCCGCCGGAACATAGACCAGTGTCATTTTCCGAATGAGCCACGGCGTCATGCGCAACCCGCCAGGCGACGGCCCGGTCGGCAGCAGCGCGAACGGTAGCGACAGCAGCGGGCCGGATGGCGCCACCACCATCGCCGTGGTCTCAACCAGATCGGATTTGAACGGCGCGATCGTCGCCTGATAGATTGACGACGCATCGGCGACCGCGAAACGGGGCAATCCGGCCTGGGTCGGCTCGACGCTATGACGCACCGCCTCGACCAGCTTGGTCATCGCATCATCGCCGACATCGGTGCGCGCGACCGCAATCCGGCTGTTCTGCAGCAGAAATGACCACGTGTGACCCGGCGAGAGCATGATATCGAGAAACGCCTCGTTGCGCCGCAATCGCCGCAGCACTGCGCTGGCCGGAACCGATTCCTGCACCAGCTGCCCGAAATTGGGTGCGGCGGCCTCCACGGCCTCGTCGGCATCGGTCAAATTGCGGCTGGCAGCGGCAATCTTGGCATCGACCGCTGTGATCGCGTCTTTCGAACCACCCTTGCCATGAGACAAATCGTCGCGCTGGCGATACAACCGTGCGAGGGTCACCACCGCGTCCTGATGGGCGCGAATCGCAGCCGCGATCTTCGGATTTTTGGCGTCGGCGGCAAGGCGTGCGGCGGATTCGGCAATTTCCTGGCTGGTCGTGCTGCCCTGGGCCAGCTCCGCCATCGCAAACATCTCGCCATATAAAGCTTGCGCCTGGGCCGGCTGGCGCTTCGCCTCGCCATCGAGTGCCGTGAGGCAAGGCGCGATCAGCCGCGCCGAGGTGCCGAGCCGCAAGCGATCGAGCAACGTCACACCGGCACGACAGGCCGCCACCGCCTCGTCGGGCTTGCCGGCGCGAACCAGCACCGCCCCCTGCAGCAGGGCGGTATCGGCAACCGGACGCGACCCGGGCAGATCCTGCGCAAAATTACGGGCCGCACTGGCCAATTGAGCCGCGGCCGCGCTGGTTTCGCCGGTTTCATCGTCGATCGTCGCATCGGTGCGATCGAGCCGTGCCTGCAGAATCGGAACGTTGACGCCGTTCGCGGTCGCGATCATCGAGGACAGTCGCAACTTCGCCGCCGCCGCGTGCGGATGGCCCAGATCCGCCAGCACGACGCCGTAATACCGCCAGGTTTCGATCACACCGAGCAGCGCCTGCTGGCTCACGGGGCTGAGCAATGTGGTCTGTGCGGTCAGGATCTGCGCGTTATCGCTGGTCGCCGCGAGGCCAAAATCGCCATCGCTCTGGGTCACCAGCGCATGCGGATGGATGATCGAGGCCGGCAACAATTGCGCATAACCCTGCTCGGCGCGCGCAAGCAACACCAGCGCGCGGCGATAATGCCCCTGGTTGAGCGCACTCAGACCCCGATAATGCAACAGGCGCGGCACCGCCGTGGCATCCGCCGTATGAGGCGCCAGGCGGCGCGCCCGGTCGAACAATGTATCGGCCTGCCGATACCGCCCTTCATCGGACAGGTTGAGCGCGAGATCGATCATCGGCGCAACCGTATTGGGGTCGTTCGGCCCCAGGCTCTTCTGCTGGAGCGCGAGAGCCGCGCGATAGGCGGTGACCGCGGTGGCATAATCCTCGGCCTGATTGGCGTTATTGCCCACCCGCATCAACTGTTCATAAGCACCGACATCCCCCGACGTGAAGGCGACGGCGGCCAGACGATCGGCCAAGAGCCGATCAGAGGTGGCCACCGAAACATCCCGCACCGTGTCGGGCGTGGCGATCCCACTGACCAGCCCGATGGCGCGCTGCATCGCTGGAAAGGCTGGTTGCACCCCATCGGCCAACCACGCGCGGCCATCGATCAATGCGGCCAGCGCCACGTGCGGCCATCCACCAATCCGCTGGGTGCACAGCAGCAACTCGGCGGAATAACGACCCAACACCTTGGTCGATCGCGGTGCCGCGCAGGCGTAGCGTTCCTCCAGCCCGGCACGCCACGACCCCGATGTCGCCAGCGCCCGCAAACCCGCCTTCGTCGTCACCGGACCGGCGACGACGCGCGCGCTCGGGTGGTGCCAGGTGCCGCAATAAACCAGCGCGCCGCGCTTGGTGCGGCTGGCGGTGCAAGCCTCGCCGCTGCTGTTGTTGCCGAGCGCGTATTGCGTCGTGGCAACGCTGTCCCCCGCGGTATCGGACTGATAGGCGGTCGCCGGCGGCTGGGTGCAGCCCGCCAGGACCAGCGCCGCCAAGCCGAATATGACACCAAGACAATGCCGCATCGTCAGTAGTCCTTCGCAGCGACGCCCGGTAGCCGGACATCACGGTCGAAACGTCGTCGCTTTCGCGGGCTGATGTCGAAATCCTGCAACGGATTGGCTTCGGGCAGAGTGAGCACGGGCAACACGGTGCAGTTCACCGATCCAATGATGCAGGCATTGAACCGGTAGTTCACCCCCGGCACCGGCACCACCACGGCATTATGCGCCGCCGCCTGGCCAGACAGATTACCGAGCGTACCGGTGAAATCGGCCTGCCCCGCCTGATTTCCGGCGACCACCAGATAATGCAGCGCCAACTGACCCGTCGCACGACCCCCGCCCAGATTGATCACCAACGTCGTATCGGGTGCCTGCAGACCGGCGAAAATCGCACTGCCGGATGAGGGCAACAGCATGAACACCGTGTTCGGCTGTCCCAATAATCCATCCGCCTGCGCGATCGGGCCGGTATCGATGGTGAACACGCCGGTCTGCACCAATTGCTGCGCACCGCCATTGGCGACGCTGAGCACGGAATCAATCCCGGCACGTGGCTGGACCGAGGCGAGTGGCGTGCCCGGCAGCGCCTGCCCCTCGATGAACAAACCGCCGCCTTCACTTCCGTCGAGCACCAATTGGCCGGTGACGCCGATGCTCACGACCCGCGCAGTGACCGGACCGAGCAGCGACAGATCGGTGGCGTCGTTGAGCAGAAGTTGATGACCCGTATCGTCGAAATGACCGAGTGTCGCGATCCGGTTGGCGCCGATCAGAGCGGCATCGCCATTGAGTGCGCCCTGCGTCTGCACCAGGGCGGCATCGATCGCGCCGCTCTCGCTCACACCGCCACCCGCCAGGGTCAGGCTACCCGGCGTGATCACCGCACCCGCAATCGACATCTGCGGCGCGGTGAGGCTGATCTCGCCTGCCTGCAACGGGCCGGTCACGACCAACGGCACCGTATCGACCAGGCTAAAACCGCCATCCGTGACGGTGAATGCGCCCAGCGTGGCGATCGCGTTGGTTCCGGTCAGATTTGTCGCCAGCCCGCTGCTGCCGGTGAACAGCGCGGGGTCGATCGTGCCGGTCTCCTCGATCGACCCGGCGCTCACGATCGAGACGGTCCCCGGCACCGCGACGTCACCCGGAACCGTCAACCCGGCGACATTCATCGTCACATCCGACGCGGCCAGCGTGCCGGCGATGACCAGCGGTGCGAGATCGGTCAGCAGGAATTCCTGACGCGTCGTGAAATCGCCGAGGACCGCAATGGTATTGGTGCCGCTGAGCGCGACAGTGCCGCCGATCACACCATCTGACATCAATGTGTTCGCCGTGATCGCGCCGGTCTCGGCGATTCCGCCGGCACTGCCGAGCGCCAGCGTACCGCCAACGCCAATGCTGCCCGGCACGGTGAGTGCCGTTGCCGTAATCGTTGCGTTCGTCGCGCTGAACGGCCCGGCGATTGTAAGATCGCCGCCATCCTCGACCACGGCAGCGCCGGTCGCGGTGAAACCATCGATCGCGCTGATCTGATTGGTCCCGGTCAGCGCGATGCGACCGGCGGCACGTGCCTGCAGCGCCGCCACGCTGATTGGTCCAGTCGCGGTTACCGCACCGGTGCTGGTCAGCGCCAGCATCCCCGCGGTGATCGCCCCCGGCACCGTCAGCGCACCGGTCGCGAGCGTTGCGTTACCTGCGGTGAACGGACCGCCGATCGTCAGCGCCGTGGTGTCATCCAGCACCACGCCAAAAGATGCGGCAAAGCCGCCAAGCGTGGCGATGCTGTTGCTCCCGGTGAGCCCGACCGCACCGCCGATCGTGCCGAGACTCGCCAGCGTGGCGACGTTCATGCCACCCGTTTCGCTGATCGCTCCGCTATCGCCCAGCGCCAGGCTGGTCGCGGTGATCGGCCCCGCGATGGTCAGCGCCGTCAAGTCATTGAACAAAAGCGCGCTCGCGACCGAAACCGATCCAAGCGTCACCACGCTGTTCATCCCCGTGAGCGCCATGCCGGCGGCGGACCCGCTCAGCGTGCCGGTGGTGATACTGCCGGTTTCCGTGATGCTGCCCGGCGTGACGAACGTCGCGTTGGTCGCGCTGAACGCCCCAGAAATCGAAAAACCGCTCCGATCAGCGAACGCAACATCGCCGCCAGCAGCGAAATCGCCGATCGCCCCGATGGTATTCGCCGCCCCAAACTGCACCGCACCGCCGATCATTCCCAGGCTCGCCAGCGTTCCGGCCGTGATGTCCCCGGTCGCGGTGATCGCGCCAGGGTCGCCGAATGCCAGCGTGCCGGGCGCATCGAGCGACCCTGCGATCAGTAGCGGCGTGGTGTCGTTCAGCGCGACATCGCCGAGACCGGCGAAATTGCCCAGCGTCGCGATCGTGTTGGCCCCGGTCAGCGAAACCGGCGCGCCGGCGGTGCCGCTCAGCGTGGTCGCGCTGATCACCCCGGCACCACTCAGCGATCCCGCGCTGCTCAGCGACAAATCCCCGGTCACAATACTGCCGGCCAGCCCGATCGCGCCGGCGCTGATAGTCGCGGCTGGCGCCACCACCGACCCCACGATGGCCAGGGGCGCCGAATCATCGATCGTGATCGCCTGGCTGGCCGCGAAATTGCCGAGCGTGGCGATGGTGTTATTGCCGTTCAGGCTAACCGCGCCATTGATCACGCCGATACTGGCCAAAGTGCCGAGCGTCAGGCTGCCCAGTTCACTGCCCAGTTCGCTGCCCAGTTCGCTGATCGCGCCGTCGACCCCCAGGGCGAGTTGCCCGGTCACCGAGACCGCGCCGGCAATCGTCAACGGCACGGTGTCGGCGAGTGCGATACTCCCGGTGGTATCGATACTGCCCAAAGTGCCGATAGTGTTGCTGCCGGTCAGCGCCAGCGTGCCGCCGAGCACGCCGAATCCCGCCAGAGTGGTCGCATCAATGCTGCCGGTCTCGCTGGCGCCGCCGCTTCCCCCAAGCGCAAATGTCGCGGCCGTAACCGGTCCGGCGATGGTCAGCGGCGCATCATCGTTCAGAACGGCCGCTCCGCTGACGCTCAGCGTGCTAAGCGCGGTGATCGCATTGCCGCCGGTGAGTGACAGCGATGCCGCCGACGCCGTGAGCAATCCGGTGGTGAGCGCGCCGACGCCGCCGATGCCGCCCGGCGTGGCAAGGCTGATGCTGCTCGCCGTAACCGGGCCACTCACCGCAAATCCGGTCGTATCGACAAAATCGAGCGCGCCGCTCGCCGTGAAGTCACCGAGCGCCGCGATCGTGTTGCTGGCGGTAAAACTGGCGGTCTCCACACCCGGCCCGAAACTCGTGAGCGTGCCGGCGTTGATCGTTCCGGTCTCGCTGATCGTATGACCCGTGCCACCATCACCGAAACTCAGCGTCTGCGGTGCGTTCAGCGATCCGGCGATCAATAGATCGGTGGTGTCGTTGAATGCGAGGCTACCGCCGCCGACAAAATTCCCCAGCGTGCCGATCGCGTTGGCCCCGGTGAGCGACACCAGCGCCCCCGCAGAACCACTCAACGAGGTCGCGCTGATCACCCCGGTACCGAGGATATCGCCAAGGCTGCTGAGCGAGAGCAATCCGGTCGTGAGACCGGCGTTCACCCCGATCGCAGCGGCGGTGATCGTCGCATTGGCCGCGCTGAACGCGCCATCGAGGGTGAGCGATACCGCATCGCTGACGATCGCATCGCCACTGACACTGACGCTACCGAGCGTATCGATCGTATTCGTGCCGGTCAGCGCCAGTGAACCGGCGGCAATGGCGGACAGGCTGGTCACGGTCAGCGCGCCGGTCTCGGTGATCGGCCCCGTGCTGGTCAGCGCCAATGTGCCGGCATCGATGGTTCCGGGAATCGCCAGCGAACCGGCCGACAGCGCGGCACTGGACGCGCTGAACGGACCCGCGATGCTGAGCGGCGTCGTGTCATCGAGCGCAACCGCCGCCGCCCCGGCAAAACTGCCAAGCACCCCGATGGTGTTCGAGCCTGTGAGAGCGACCCCGCCCGTGATCGACTGATAGCTTTGCAGCGTCGCCGCATCGATGCTGCCGGTCTCGGCGACCACGCCAGCGCCGCCGAGGCCAAGCGTTGCCGCCGTAATCGTCCCGCCGATGGTCAGCGGCGTCGTATCGTTGAAGATCGCCGCGTTGGTCACGCTCAGCGTGCCCAGCGTGGTGATGGCGTTGGTTCCGGTCAGGGACAGGCCCGCCCCCGATCCGGTCAGCGTCGCCGCATCCAGCGCGCCGGTGCCGATGATCGAGCCGTTTGTCGCGGTGAGGGTCAGGCCGCCGCCGCTGGTGATGCTGCCCGGGATCGCGAAATCGCTCGCCGTGAGCGCGATGGTGCCGGCGCTGACCGGTCCGGTCACCGTCAGCGCGCCCACATCGACCAGGCTCAACAACCCGCCGGGATCGCTGAACACGCCCAACGTGCCGATCGAATTGGTGCCTTCAAGCACGGCGGGCCCGTTCGCGGTCCCGGTCAGCGTGGCCGCGGTGATCAGCGATTGCTGGCTGATCGATCCGGTACTGTCGAGATCGAGACGAGCGGCGACCGAAATCGAGCCATCCACCCCGATCGAACGGCCATGCAGCACGATATCGGGGATCGCCAGGCTGAGAGCCGTCGCAACCTGCAGCGGCCCGGACGAGCCATTGCCGATCACCAATGCCGCCGCACTGCTGCCGACGGCTTCGAGCAGGCCGGCGGACAGATCTGTCCCGATCGTGACCCCTGCCCCGCTGGTCAGCGGGGCGAAAGCCACCGTCCCACCGGGCGCGATGATCGTGCCGCCGCCGAGCGCGATCGTATCCGCCGTCAACGACACGCCGGCCCCGCTTGCCACGGCGATCGTCCCACCGATCGTCAGAGGCGTGGTGTCATCC
The DNA here is from genome assembly GCF_049977125.1 of Acidiphilium sp. Taxonomy (NCBI): domain Bacteria; kingdom Pseudomonadati; phylum Pseudomonadota; class Alphaproteobacteria; order Acetobacterales; family Acidocellaceae; genus Acidiphilium; species Acidiphilium sp. Next base: position 9,787 of record NZ_JBMFGY010000082.1, read on the forward strand.
AGCGCCACGCCAAGCGACGCGGCAAAGCCGCCAAGCGTGGCGACGCTGTTGGTTCCGGTGAGCCCGACCGCACCGCCGATCGTGCCGAGACTCGCCAGCGTGGCGACGTTCATGCCACCCGTTTCGCTGATCGCTCCGCTATCGCCCAGCGCCAGGCTGGTCGCGGTGATCGTCCCGCCGATGGTCAGCGGCGTCGTATCGTTGAGCGCAACCGCCGCCATCCCGTCGAAACTGCCGAGCACCTCGATGGTGTTCGAGCCTGTGAGCGCGACCCCGCCCGTGATCGACTGATAGCTTTGCAGCGTCGCCGCATCGATGCTGCCGGTCTCGGCGACCACGCCAGCGCCGCCGAGGCCAAGCGTTGCCGCCGTAATCGTCCCGCCGATGGTCAGCGGCGTCGTATCGTTGAAGATCGCCGCGTTGGTCACGCTCAGCGTGCCCAGCGTGGTGATGGCGTTGGTTCCGGTCAGGGACAGGCCCGCCCCCGATCCGGTCAGCGTCGCCGCATCCAGCGCGCCGGTGCCGATGATCGAGCCGTTTGTCGCGGTGAGGGTCAGGCCGCCGCCGCTGGTGATGCTGCCCGGGATCGCGAAATCGCTCGCCGTGAGCGCGATGGTGCCGGCACTGACCGGTCCGCTCACCGTCAACGAACCCGCATCGACCAGGCTCAACACGCCGCCGGGATCGCTGAACACGCCCAACGTGCCGATCGAATTGGCCGATGCTCGATTGTCCAGCCTGACATCGCCGATGATGCTGCCATCGCCGGTGGTGAGCATCGGGGTCACGATCGATCCGCCGGTCGTCTCGGTCACGCCGCCCGCCGAGCTCAGGGCAAGCTGTGTCCCGGCATTGACGATAGCGCCGATGTCGATACCGCCGGCCGCGGTGTCACGCAGCGTGATCTCCGATGCGGTGATCCCGCCGCCGATGGTGAGTGTGCTACCAGCGTCGACCTCCAGCGACCCGCCGATGCTCACCGAGGCCCCGATCGCCAGCGACGCGGCCGAAGCCAGGGTCAGCGCCGTCGCGCTCGCCATCGAGATCGCCGATTGCACCGAGAGCAGCGAGGATGCGGTCAGTATAACTGTTCCACCCAGAGCATCGAGTTTGGTGGTGTCGATATACGAGGTCGGCGAGGTGTCCGTGCCGATCGTCGTCGTGGTTCCGCCCTTGAGCGTCCCGGCGGTCGCGCCGCCGGTCGGGATGGTGCTGACCACGTCGAGCGTCGCCGGATCGAGCAGAATCGTCCCCGCCGCGCCATGCGTGGCAAACACCGTCTCGGTACCCGATAGCGAGATCACGCCGTCGCTCGAGGTTTCGATCGTGCCGCCCTGCGCGACGCCTTGCGTTGACATCGCACCGTTCTGTACCGTGTTGCGGCGCGACAGCGCGGTGATCACGCCGCCCGCGCCCGATTGCGTCGCTTCCGCACTCACCACCGCGCCGGCCGCGATACTAACGCTTTGCGCCTTCGGCGCGGCCTGATCGCCCGGCCCGGCAACCGCCCGCGCCGCGTCGGTTCCCAATGCGATCACACCACCACCCGCCGCGCCCGACGCATCGATCCGCGCGGTCGCCGCCACCTGCACGGCCCCGGTCGCATCGACCGCGATGGTCCCGCCCGTCGCGCCCGGCTGACCTCCGCGCGCGAGCAGGCTTCCCGCCACCTGCAAATCGCCACCGATCCCCTCGATCGTGATGCCGCCGCGGCTCTGCCCGACGCTATCGGCCTGCACCACCCCGCGCACATCGAGCAATTGCTGAATAATGCCATCCACCGCCCGCGCCGTCAGCGTCACGCTGCCGCCATTCGCGATGATCGTACCCTGATTGGTCACCAGCGCATCGACGACATGACCGCCCAGATCGATTTTCCGCACCGCCTGCGTCACATCGATCGAGACGAGCCCATCGCCCGCGATATCGAGCGTGAACGTCGAGGCGCCCGCCAGGATCACATGGCCCAGCCGCGCGGTGATCGTGCCGCGATTGACCACCTGAGGCGCCACGAACGCGGCCAGCCCGGCCTGCTTCATGGTGATCGTGCCGTCGTTGACGATCCGCGCCCCCGGTTTCGGCGCGCCGTCGAACACCATGTGACCGGCCATGAAATTCCGCGCCGAAATCCCGGCGGTGCTGACCACCAGGCTCTCCGCATTCACCTGCGAGCCCGGCGTGAACACCACGCCGGACTGGTTCATCAGCACGATCTGCCCATTGGCATCGATCCGCCCCGCGATGATCGAGGGGTTGTTCGAAATCACCCGGTTCAGCGCAATCGCCTGGGCGTTCGGCTGATCGAACGTCACCTTCGCATCGGAACCGACGTTGAAACTCTGCCAGTTGATCGCCGCGCGCGCGCTCGATTGCGTGATGGTGACGCTCCCCGGCGCACTGGCAACGCTCGCCTGCCCGCCCACCACCTGCCCGCCCTGCGGCGTGGTCGTCGCCGCCATCGCCGGCGGGTTGGCGTGCGCTGAGCCCGCGACCAGCAAGGCCGCGCTCAAGGCGGTCGAGGCCAGCAACAGCCCGCGGCGGCCGTTACGGCTCTCGATCATCACCATCTGCCCTGCCTTCATCATCGATCCATCAATAGCGCGCCAATACGCCCCAATAAACCGCCGTCCCCGATAAAGCGGCGACGCCGCTCCCCGCCGGCTGCAATTGAGTGACAAACCGGTGTACCCCCTCGATGTCGAATTCGAGTTGAGCCGTCAGACGAAACCGCGCACCGATCCCCGCCGAGGCCAACCGGTAGTTATTCGGCCTCTCGCCGGGTGCGAGTGCGCCGTTCTGCCAGTTTTCACCGTAATCATAGAACCCATAGAACTGGCTGCCGAGGTCGAGCCGCCGGCCGAACGCCGCCAGCGCGATCGGCGTATTCAGCTGAACCTCCGCGCTCGCATAGAGTGCCTTGTCGCCGGTCACCTCACCCGAATAATAGCCTTGGGTGATCCGATTACCGCCAAGGTAGAACTCCTCCGAGGAGGGCAGCACATCCGGCGTGTATTGGCCGCCGAACCCTCCCTGCAAGGCAACGCTCGCGCCGCGCCACAGATCGAACAGGGTCTGGGTGCGCTCCACCGCCGCATCGAGCTTGAAAAAATCAAAATTCTCGCCGATTCGCCCGGCGTTGACCCGGCCATTGGCCGAGGCCCCCAGGATCGACAATCCCTTGGAGAGTTGCAGCGAGGCCGTGGTCAAGCCCACCCGATCGCCGCCCAGCGCATCATCGGTGAACGCCTCGTTCAACGCGAACCGCACCGCCCGCACCGAATCGCTCGACGTCGCCGCCTCACCGCCGCCCAACCCCGAGGCGGTATCGATCAAATTCTGCGTCCCATCGAGGCTGAGCTTGGCATCCAGCGTATTGCCGCGCCGCAGCAGCAGCGGATAGCTGGCATTGAGCCCGAACACTTCGAGATACGACCGATACCCGATCTCGCGCAGCACGCCGCTCGGCTGCGCCCGCCCTGCCCCGGCATAGAACCCAATGCGCAATCCGCTGGCGCCGACATAGAAACTCTCGGCAGCCTGGCCGAAATTATTGGTGCTCCCCGAAGTATGGAACAGCGAAATCTGGGTCTGATCCCCCAGAGCTGTCACGCTGTTGATATCAACCACCGCGAGTCCCTCGGCGGGACCGGTCTCATGAAATCCCCGGTTATCCGCCGTCAGCAGCCCCGATACCGCCTGACGATGCACCTCCGCCACCAACGTCAACGCGCCGGGGGCGGCATCGTTGCGTTCGAGCACGGCATTGACCGAAACGCCCGGAATTTCCTCGGCGAGGAGCAGCCAATGTTCGAGCGAGGCCTCCCGCACCGGTCGCTCATGGGTCAGATGATCCAGAAACGCCAGCACCAGCGAGCCCACCGGCCCGATATCGCGCGAGAGTTTAATGGTAACGATATGCCCCTCGGTAACGATGAACCGCAAATCCCCGGCGGCATTGATTTCGGCCGAAACCGCGGTGAGCACATACCCGTGGTCGCGATAGAGCGACACCAGCCGCAACCGTGCCGCCTCGACGCGCGCCAACGGCACCGAAGGCCCGGTCAATTGCCCGATCGTCCGGTCAAGCACCGCGGCCGGAAACACCGTCGCCCCGATCACCGCAGCCGAGCGCACCGGCACCGCCGCATGCGGCACCGACCCCTCAACCCCCAGAGGCTGAAAATTCGGCAACGACCGCCCCAAATGCGGCGGCGCTTTCGGCAGAATATGCGGCAACGGCGAGGCTTGCGGCACCTGATCAAGCACGGACGGCGACACCGCCGCCTGCCCATAAGCCACCGCCCCGCCCGAAATCCCGAGCGCAATCAGGCACACCCCCCGGCCCAATCCCCCCAACAGCCGCCGTCCCATTCGCCTCGCCGCTCCCGATGTGTTAACAGGGTGATAACGCATTTCGGCTGAAATATGAAGCGGCGTTAACGAGATTGAGAATGTTCGTTTTCAA
>NZ_JBMFGY010000083.1:0-11049 GCF_049977125.1 Acidiphilium sp.
CTCGGTCCCGGCAATCATTATTTCATCCCCAACCCCAAGAGCTTCAAAAATCGCTAATGTGCGGCACCGGCTTTCGCACGTCCTAATCGTTACGTTGTCAAAACAATAAGGGAGCAGGGCCTACCGACACCCGCCAAAAACCCAATCTCCGCCTCACCCTTCGGCAGGGGCGAGGTGGCGTTCGATCTCGACGATCGACAGATGGGCCAGATCCTTCGGAATTTCCGCCTCGATCGCGGCGCGGGCCGTCCCGCTCAGCCTCTCGCGCAGAATACCGAGCGGCTTCGGCGGCGCGACCAGAACGATATGCGCCGCCGCGCCGTCGCTCACCAGCCCGTCCAGCCGTTGCGCCAGCCGCGCCAGAAAAGCGGTTTCCGCGACATCGTGATAATCGGCCGCCGCCACCGCGCTGCGCGCCATGCCAACCGATTGATAGACCCGGCCGGGCCGATCGGCGCCAAGCTCATGCGTCGCCGGTTCCAGTTCGACCATGGCATCGATCACCGAAAGGCTGAGCTGTGTCGGATCGCCATCATTACGCAGGATCAGCGCCTTGCCGCCGTCACAGACGACAACCACGCCATCGTTCGGAATCAGGGGGTGTTTCATGATACGTCCTTCGATTGTTGCGGCATCTCATGCCGTCCAGACCGAGGCTATCACCCCGCCCAGGGCGGCGGCTTGATCCAGGTCAAGCCACAAGCGCGACGCGATGAAATTACCGTGGCGAGCCCACCCCCCATTGACGCGACTACGGCGGCTTCGTCAGGTATAGAGGTTGAAATCATCCGAGGCTGCTCTTGCCCTTGTCCGCCATTCGCGAATTGCCGCTCGACCAGTTGCTTCTCGGCGATGCCGCCGAGACGATGCGCATGCTGCCCGATGCCTCGATCGACTGCATTTTCGCCGACCCGCCCTATAATCTGCAACTTCGCGGCGAACTCCGCCGTCCGGACGACAGCCTGGTCGATGGCGTCGATGACGATTGGGACAAATTCACCGATTTCGCCGCCTATGACGCTTTCTCCCGCGCCTGGCTCACCGAAGCCCGCCGCCTGATGCACAAGGATGCCACGATCTGGGTGATCGGCTCGTATCACAACATCTTCCGCCTCGGCGCGATCATGCAGGATCTCGGCTTCTGGATCCTCAACGACGTCATCTGGCGCAAGACCAACCCGATGCCCAATTTTCGCGGCCGGCGCTTCACCAACGCGCACGAAACCATGATCTGGGCGGCACGTGAGCCGAAATCGCGCTACCGTTTCAATTACCAGGCGATGAAATCCCTCAACGACGATACCCAGATGCGCAGCGACTGGACCATTCCGCTCTGCACCGGCAATGAGCGCCTGCGCAATCAGCACGGCCTCAAACTCCACCCGACCCAGAAACCCGAAGCCCTGCTCCACCGCGTCATCCTCGCCGCCACCAATATCGACGACGTCATCCTCGACCCGTTCTCCGGCACCGCCACCACCGCCGCCGTCGCCAAACGCCTCAACCGCCATTTCATCGGCATCGAGCGCCACCCCGCCTATGTCGAGGCCGGCTGGGCGCGCCTGCGCGAACTCCGCGCCGCCCCCGCCCATGTCACCAGCTCCGCCACCAACCGGCGCGAAGCCCCGCGCATCGCCTTCGGCGTCCTGGTCGAACGCGGCCTGATCCCCCCCGGCACCATCCTGCACGACCGCCTCCGCCGCATCGCCGCCACCGTCACCGCCGATGCCACCATCATTGCCGGCCCCCATCGCGGCTCGATCCATCAGGTCGGTTCGCTGGTCCAGAACGCCGCAAGCTGCAACGGCTGGACCTTCTGGCACGTCGAGCGCGACGGCAGGCTTGTGGCGCTGGACCATGTGCGCGAAACCCTGCGGCCATGAACATCTCCTCAATGACCGGCTTCGCCCGCGCCGCCGGCCAGCACAATGCCATTCACTATGCCTGGGAGCTTCGCAGCGTGAACGGGCGCGGCTTCGACCTGAAGCTCCGCCTGCCGCCGGGGTTCGACGCGCTGGAGCCCGCCCTGCGCGAGGCCGCCGCCCGCCGCCTGAAACGCGGCACCATCTCGGTCGGCCTGACCTTGCGCCGTGACGCGCCGATGAGCTCTGCGGTCGATGAATCGGTGCTCGACCTCTACCTCGCCCGCGCGCTCGACCTCGCCCGCCGGATCCCCGGCATGCCGACCCCCCGCGCCGAGGCGTTGATGGCGCTGCCCGGCGTGATCCGCCCGACCGGCGGCGACGCTGGCGAACCCGAGGATGACGAGGTTCACCAGGCCGCCCTGGCCAGCCAGCTGGCCCTGAGCTTCGAGGCAGCCCTGGCCGATCTGGTCGCGGCACGGGACGGGGAGGGGGCACGCCTCGCCGTGGTGATCGATGAGCTGCTCGCCCGGATCGCAACCCTGACCACCACCGCCTGGCAGCGCGCCGATGCGCAAATCATTCTGCACCGCGCCCGGCTCGAGACCGCCCTCGCCACGCTGCTCGGCGAGAGCCGGCCGGTCGCACCGGAGCGTCTGGCCCAGGAGATCGCGCTGCTCGCCACCAAATCCGACGTGCGCGAGGAACTCGACCGGCTCGATGCGCATATCGCCGCCGCACGCGCCCTTCTGGGCGAGGCGGCACCGATCGGCCGCCGGTTCGATTTCCTGACCCAGGAGTTCAATCGCGAGGCCAATACATTATGCAGCAAATCCGCCTCGATCGATCTGACCGCCATCGGCCTCGAGCTGAAGGCCGCGATCGAACAATTGCGCGAGCAGGTCCAGAATATTGAATAATCCCGCCACGACCCGGCGCGGCCTGTGCCTCGTGCTCGCCGCCCCCTCCGGCGCCGGCAAAACCTCGCTGTCACGCGCCCTGCTCGATGGCGATGACGATCTGACCCTCTCGATCAGCGCCACCACCCGCACCGCCCGCGCCGGCGAGCGGGATGGCGAGCATTATTTCTTCAAAACCCCCGCCGAATTCGCCGCGATGATCGAGCAGGACGCATTCCTCGAACACGCCACCGTATTCGGCCGCTCCTACGGCACGCCACGCGCCCATATCGAGGAGAGGCTCGCGGCCGGCAAGGATGTTCTGTTCGACATCGACTGGCAAGGCTTCCGCCAGCTGCGTGCGGCCCTGCCGTCCGACGTCGTCGGCGTCTTCATCCGCACACCGAGCCTCGCCGATCTGCGCGCCCGGCTGATCGTGCGCGGCGACGATGCCGCCGCCATCGCCCGGCGGATGGCCGAAGCCGAGACCGAGCTCGCGCATCAGGGCGAGTTCGATTTCATCGTCGAGAACCATGATTTCGACATCGCCCTGGCCGATCTGCGCGCCATTCTGCGGGCTTCCCGGCTGATGACCCGCCGCGTCATCCCCACCGCCTTGCCCCACCCCGGCAGTTCGGCCTAAACAACGGGTAACAGCTTCGTCATCCGAGCGTGGCTGCCTCGGGAGGATCATGATGGCGGAACCGATACCCTCGCGCACCCCCCGCGCGTCAGCGTGGCGACTGCTTCTTCTGGTGCCGTTCGTCGGCACGCTGTGGGTGCCGTTCTACAACCATGCGCTGCCCGCGCTGTTCGGGTTTCCGTTTTTCTACTGGTATCAGCTTCTGGCCGTGCCGGTTTCGGCGCTGATCATCTTCATCGTCTATCGCGCCGAAACCTGAGGCCGCCCGCATGTCCATCGCCACGATCATCTTCGCCACCCTGGTCATCCTCGTGCTCGCGCTCGGCTTCGTGGCCGGGCGCTGGCGGCGCGGTGACATGACCCATCTGCACGAATGGGGCCTCGGCGGACGCCAGTTCGGCGTCGTCATCTCCTGGTTCCTGATCGGCGGCGACATCTATACCGCCTACACCTTCATCGCGGTGCCGGCGCTGATGTTCGGCGCCGGCGCCATCGCGTTCTTCGCGGTGCCGTACACGATCGTCGCCTACCCGATCCTGTATGTGATCTTCCCGAAACTCTGGCGCGTCTCCGCGCGGCACGGCTTCGTCACCGGCCCGGAATTCGTGCGCGGACGCTATGGCAACCGCTACCTCGCCCTCGCCGTCGGCCTCACCGGCATCATCGCAACGATGCCGTATATCGCGCTGCAACTGGTCGGCATGCAGACCGTGATCGGCGGCCTCGGCATCACCGGCGCGGGCTTCGGCGCGCATCTGCCCCTGATCATCGCCTTTCTCGTCCTCGCCGCCTTCACCTTCACCTCGGGATTGCGCGCCCCCGCCATGATCGCGATCGTCAAGGACCTGCTGATCTATCTGACCATCATCGTCGCGATCATCGTGATTCCGGCGCAACTCGGCGGCTTCGGCGCGATCTTCGCGAAAATCGCCCCGGCCAAGCTCCTGCTGCCCCACCCGCCCGCCGGCAGTTCGGGTCTCTATTCCGGCTACGCGACCCTGGCGCTCGGCTCGGCGATGGCGCTGTTCCTGTATCCGCACGCCACCACCGGCATTCTCTCCGCCTCCAGCAGCGAGACGGTCCGGCGCAACGCGGTGATCCTGCCGGCCTATTCGCTGATGCTCGGCCTGATCACCCTGCTGGGTGCCATGGCGGTGGCCGCGGGTGTCGCCGGCATGCCGCAATTCGCGGCCGGGTTCAAGGAATTCGGCACCAATTTCGCGGTCCCGGCGCTGCTGCTCCATACCCTGCCGCCCTGGTTCGTCGGCGTCGCCTTCGCCGCCATCGCCATCGGCGCCCTGGTGCCGGCGGCGATCATGTCGATCGCGGCGGCGAATATCTTCACCCGCGACATCTGGCGCCAGTTCATCCATCCGCGCATCTCGCCCGCTCAGGAATCGATGGTCGCGAAACTGTTCTCGATCGTGATGATCATCGGCGCCCTTCTGTTCATTTTCGCCCTGCCGCTGACCTACGCGATCCAGTTGCAGCTGCTCGGCGGCATGTGGATGATCCAGATTTTCCCCGCCATCGTGTTCAGCCTGTTCACCAGGTTCTACAATGGCTGGGCATTGCTGGCCGGCTGGGCCTGCGGCATCACCATGGCGACGCATTACGCGCTGCTCAATCACCTCGCCGGCGCGATCTTTCCGTTCCACCTCTTTGGCATGGTGTTTCCCTGCTACATCGCGATCGCGACATTCGTGGTCAATGTGGTGGTCGCAACCGTGCTGTCGCCGGTGTTTCACGCTTTCGCCTCCGACCGGATCCACGATGTGACGGTGGAGGCCGATTACGGCTGAACCCCGCACCCCCGCCGTTTCGCCATGAGTGAACTGGCCCCCCTGCGGGCAGGGCGACGCAGCGCTGCGTTCGGCTTCATCATGGCGACGATCCTGCTCGATATGCTGGCGATGGCGATCGTGCTGCCGGTGCTGCCCCGGCTGGTGCAGGGGCTGGTCCATGGCAACACGGTGCTGACCGCGCATGTCTTTGGCATTTTTGGCGCGGCCTGGGCGGCGATGCAGTTCATCACCGCCCCCATCCTCGGCGCATTGTCCGACCGCTATGGCCGCCGGCCGGTCATTCTTCTGTCCTGTCTGGGGCAGGCGATCGATTTCACCGTGATGGCGCTGGCGCCGACGGTGGGGTGGCTGTTCATCGGAAGGATTCTCTCCGGTGCGTCCTCGGCCAATATCGCCGCCGGCAACGCCTATATCGCCGATGTCACCCCGCCCCAGCGGCGCGCGGCGGCGTTCGGCATCTCCGGTGTGGCGGCGGCGCTCGGCTTCGTGCTCGGCCCGGCGCTGGGCGGAATCCTCGGCGGTATTTCGCTGCGCCTGCCGTTCTGGTTCGCCGCCGGACTGGCGCTCGCGAATTTTTTCTATGGCTGGTTTGCCCTGCCGGAATCCCTCTCGCGCCGGGCGCGCACCAGGCTGAGCTGGCGGGCGCTCAACCCGCTCTCAGCACTCGGGTTCTTGCGTCGCCCCTGCGTCGCCGCCCCGGCCACTGTCTATGCCCTCGGCACCCTCGCGCTTCAGGCGGTGCCCTCGGTGCTGGTGCTCTATGTGCAGGACCGGTTCGGCTGGCTGCCGCTGGAAATCGGCCTCACGCTGGCCGCCGCGGGGGTTGGTTTCGCCGTGGTCGGCGGCGCCTTGGTCGGGCCGGTGGTGCACCGGATTGGCGAGGTGCGAACCCTGGCGGTGGGGTTGTTGTTCGGCGCGATCGGCTTTGTCATTTTCGGCCTGGCGCCGCGGAGCTTGATCTTCTGGCTCGGCGTGCCGGTGTTTTCGATCTGGGGCCTGTCGATGCCGGCAGTGCAGGGCGTTCTGGCCCATCGGGTCGGTGGCGCGGAGCAGGGCCGGCTTCAGGGTTTGCTGGCCAGCCTGACCGGATTGACCGCGCTGATCGGCCCGTTGCTCTTCACCGGCATCTACGCCCGATGCCTTGGTCCCGGCGGCATCGCCTCGGTCTGGACCGCCGGGATTCCGCTGGTCGTCGCCGGCGGATTGCTCCTGGCATCGATCGGCCCGACGCTGCGCCTGAGCGCGACCCGGACCGTCGCCGTTGAACCGAAGCGGCTCGACTGAAACGGCTTGTTAAGCAATATCGGGAATACTCTCCATCGAATGGCCAGTAGATGGATCGAGATGATGATTTGATCAAAAAATTCGCAGGCGGGCAGGCCAGCGTGGCTATCGGAGTTGTGCCCTTCGTACTGGTCGCGATCCTGTTGCTGACAAGTTTCCGGGAGTCGACGGCGGAATTGCGCCACGCCACCGCAGCGCAATTTCGGACCCGCGCCACCACGTCGGCCCAGCAGGTCGCCTATACCGTCGCGGCCACCCTCGGCGAGCGGTTCGCCGATCTTGATTTCCTGCGCAAACTGATCCCGATCGAGGGTGATGGCGCCCTGCGGCTCACCCCGGCCCTGCGCGCCACCCTGCGCAGTTTCTCGAGCGGACACCGCCAGATCCTGGCCATCAACATCCTCTCGCCATCGGGTGATCGCCTGCTCTGGTCGAGCCGCGACCAGCTGCAACGGCCGATTACCGCGGGAGCCTGGTTCCATCCCCTGCCGGACAACGCCGATCAGTTGGTCGGGCAGGTGACGTACGCGCACCGGGTCGGGGCTTGGGTGCTCACCCTGCGCGAGCGGGTCCGCAGCGCGAACGGGATGACGATCGGCTATGTCGGCTCACCGGTCCTGCTCAACCGCCTGGGCTCGATCGGCACACCGTCAGATCTGACCGTGACGGTCACGAGCCTGACCGGCGGTCGGCCGATTTCGGTCTGGCAGCGCGGGCGCTGGGTCGCGCCGGATACCCGTATCGGGGCCGCGGCCGATTCGGTCGTCATCGCCATTCCCGGCTATCCCTGGATCGTGCGCGCCCAGTGGAGTGCCGCCGCCTTCGCGCGCGCGATGCGCGTTTCCCAGCCCTGGCGATTGCAGATCCTGCTGGGCGAACTCCTGCTCGATGCGATGTTCGCGGGCATGAGCGTGCTGGCCCTGCGCAACATGCGCCGTGTGCTCGCCGCCCAACACACCGCCGAGGCGCAGAGCGTCCAGGCGAGCCGATTCTATGCGGCGCTGGCGCAGACGGTGCAGGTCCTCAACCGACGATCGGACGAACCGATACAGGCGACCTTGCAGACGCTATGCGCCGATCTCTGCACCCGGCTCGACGCCATGACGGTCTATATCGGACACCTGCCGCCCGGGGCGCGATGGTTGAGCATCATCGCCCGGTCGGGACCGGCCGCGGCGCTGGCCGGCGAAGTGCCGATCTCGTCCGATCCGGCAGACCCCGAGGGCCGCGGTCCCGGCGGCATGGCGATGCGCACGGGACGCCCTCAGGCGGTGACGATCGATGATCCGCGTTTCGCGCCCTGGGCGCCGGCGGCGCGCCTTCTGGGCAGTGCTGGATGCATGGCCGCCGCCAGCCGCACCCGCGCGGATGAAACCGTAATGCTCGCGGCGCATTTCGCGCATCGCGACGATCTGCGACCGGAGGCGCTGGTGCTGTTCCAGCGCATCGTCGACGAAATCACCGTATGCCTCGACCGGCGGGCCGATGACGCCAAGATCGCCCGGCTGGAAACCTACCGCACCGCGCAGCGCAAAATCCAGCAAACCCTGCTCGCCACCGCCGATCAGGACAGCATCTGCCGTACTCTCGCTGAAAGCCTGGTCCAGGAAACCGGCGCGGCGGCGGTCTCGGTCTTTCTGCCCGAGGGTGATGTGTTGCGGCGCGTGGCTGCTCTCGGCCCGCTGGCACCCACGCTGGTCGCGACACCGCCGCCACCCCAGGCCGCACCGGACGATGGCAGTCCGGTCCGCCTGCCGACCAGGGTATGGCTCAGCCGGGAGCCCCGGATCATCCTGCATCCCGCCGGCGATCCGGGCATGCTGGAGCGTTGGCGTCAGCCCCCGTTATCCACCGTCGAACTGGTCGCGGCCTGGCCGATCCTGTTGCCTCAGACCGGCGCGATCCTTGGCGTGGTCAAAATCGTCTCGACCGATCCGCATGGACTCGATGCGGAATTGCAGGGGCTGATCACCAGCATCATGGACAGCGCGGCGCTGGCGCTGCATCAGGCCGCTGAGCGGTCGCGGATCGAGGTGATGGCCTATACCGACAGTCTGACCGGTCTGCTCAACCGGCGTGGCCTGCTGCACCAGCTCGAGCCTTGCCTCCTCCGGGCGCGCGAGACCGGTCGCCGGGCCATGATCTGCCTGATCGATCTCGACGATTTCAAACCGATCAATGATCGCTGGGGCCACGGGGTTGGCGACCAGGTATTGCAGCAGATTTCGGCGCGTCTGCATGCCACTCTGCGCGACACCGATCTGATCGCACGCCTCGGTGGGGATGAGTTCGTGATCGTCTGCGATCTGCCGGAAAATGAACCGGAACCGCGCGACGCGGCCGCCCGGAACGCGCCGGCGGCATCGGCAACCGTGTCTGAGTTCGCGGCGATGCCAGAATTCGCGGCGATGCCAGAATTCACGGCGATGCCAGAATTCGCAGAGATCATCGAACGCCTCGCCTCCGGAATCACCGCACCGCTCGACCTGGCGTCCGGCCAGCGCGCATCGGTCGATGCCAGTTTCGGTGTCACGATCTTTCCCGATGACAATGCCGAACCCGATCGGCTGCTCCGCCATATCGACGAGGCGCTCTATGCCGCCAAGGCCCGCAAGGGCGCGCGCAGCCAGCGCTGGGTGCTCTGGCAAGCGCAGCAGCACCGGCCCGACGAGGAACGTCCGACCGAGGCGGATTTCCTGTTCGACGATCCGTTCGGCAGCGAGGCCTCGCGTCTGCTCGAACGGGTCGCGCCGGCACTGGTCGCGGCGGTCGACGATTTCATGACAAGGTTCGCCGCATTGCAGGTCCAGCAGGTGTCATCCCACGCGATCATCGAGCGGTTCTCGCCCCGTGATCGTGATCATGCGCAGGCCAAACATCGCGCGCATCTGCAACAGATCATCGCCTCCACCATCACCGCCACCGAGCTGAGGGCGGCCGCCCGTTATGCCGGGCATATTCACGCGCTGCTCGGGCAGAGCACGTCGGATATCATCGACGCGATGCATTTCTATCTCGATACGCTGTTACGCAGCGTCCGGCATCTGCCGCTGCGCCGGGTCGAACGCACGCGGCTCGCTTCGCTTCTGGTGCATCGTGCCCGGATCGAACTCATCGAACTTCTGGAAGGGATGAACGCGCTCACCCGATCCTGGCATATGTTTCTGAGCAGCCATGGCTCGGCATGGCTCGAGCGGACCAATTGGCCCGATTTCGCGCGCCGCCTGACCCAGGACCTGCTCGAACTCGAAGGGGTCGCCGGTGTGGCGCTGTTCCGGCGCGACAGTCAGGACCGGTTGATCTACGAATATACCGGCGGCGCGTTCGAGCGCTATCTGGGCGAGATCGAGCGGCGGATGATTGCGCCGGTCTCGATGGATGGTGCCGCACCGACCGGCCAATCGCCCCATTCGCGCGCCTGGCGCACCGAGGCGATCGAGACCTGTGCCAGCTACGACAGCGACCCGCGAATGACGATCTGGCGCGATGCCGCTCACGCGGCGGGCATTCGCAGCAGTGCGGCGATTCCACTCAGGGACGCCCGCGGCCACGTGTTTGCCCTGCTCGCGATTTATGGCCGCCTTCCGGGCATGTTCGAATCCCCCGCCATGCGCATGTTTCTCGACGCTCTGGGCCGGCAGATCGGCCAGAATGCGCACCAGAACCATCAGCACCGCGATTGCGGCGCCGAAGCCGCGCCATTGTCGGCCGATTATCGTCACATGATCCGCCAGCGGCTGCACGGCGGACAATTACAGATGCTGTATCAGCCGGTCATCGATCTGCGCACCGGCGAACCTTACATGGTCGAGGCGCTGGCGCGTCTGCGCATGGCGGATGGCCGTCTTGCCACCCCCGGCGAATTCCTGCCCGCATTAGGCCAGGTGGAGCTGGTGCGCCTGTTCATCGACGGGCTTGAAGCCGCGATCAGCGACGTCAGGGCGTTGGAAGACCATGGACTCGAGATCGGCGTGGCGCTCAACCTGCCGCTATCGGTGATGGTCGAACCCGATTTCATGCAATGGGTCGAGGCGGCGCTCGCCCGCGGGGATCTGCCGGCCGATCGGCTCTACCTCGAATTGCTCGAATCCGATGACGTCGCTGATATCGAACGCCGTGACGCGGCGGTGACCGCCTTGGCGCAGCGCGGGATCAACCTCATGATGGACGATCTCGGATCGGGCTATAGCAGCCTGTTGCGGCTGCGCACCCTGCCGTTCAAGGGCGTCAAGATCGACCAGGCCCTGGTGCGTGATGCGCGCAACAAGCCTGATCTGGTGGTCGGGCTGATCGGATCGCTGGTCTATCTGGCACGCAGCCTCGGCCTGCGAATCGTGGTCGAGGGGTTGGAGACCGACGATCTGGTCGAGGCGGCCTCGCTGCTCGGCGCCCATGCCGGCCAGGGCTACGCGGTGGCGCGACCGATGCCGGCAGCGGAGCTGCCGCGCTGGTTCGAGCGTTTCCGCCTCACGATCAACCGGCGTGAACCGACCACCGAACTCGGCCAGCTCGCCAAGGCGTGGCAACGGACGGCCTCCAGCTTCGATCAGGACGAG
>NZ_JBMFGY010000083.1:11149-13731 GCF_049977125.1 Acidiphilium sp.
AACGCAATGCCCCGGATCGTCCGCTCAGGTGGCCGAGAGATAGTCGATCGCGGCGTTCACGCCGCCATTGGCATGTGGCACATGGGCAAGCCGGAGCGACATTTCCACGACTCCCAGCGTGCCGAGAATCATCGGCTCATTGAGATCGCCCATGTGGCCGATGCGGAACAACTGGCCACCCAGAGGCTCCAGACCGCCGCCGAGCGAGACGTTGAAGCGATCATAGGCGATGGCGCGCACCGCCTCGGCATCATGCCCCTCCGGCATTTTGACCGCCGTCACCGAATCGGAGCGCCGTTTCGGGTCGGTGCAGAAGAATCCAACCCCCTGGTTGCCACTCCAGATCGAGACGGCGCGACGGGTCGCCTCCGCGAGCCGATGATGACGGTGCCAGACCTGCTCGATCCCCTCGGCCTCGATCAGCCGAACCGACTCGAGCAAGCCATAGAACGGCGCGATCGGCACGGTGCCGACGAAGCTGCGGTGGCGGCGGGCGAGCATCTTGGTCCAGTCGAAATAGAACCGGGCGAGTGTCGCGTGCCGATGCGCGTCGAGTGCCTTGGCGCTGACCGCGGTAAACGCCAGACCCGCCGGCAGCATCAGACCCTTCTGGCTCCCGCCGACCACCGCATCGATCCCCCAATCGGCCATGCGGAATTCGAACGAACCGAAGGATGAAATCGTATCGACCAGCAGCAGCGCCGGATGACCGGCGGCATCGATCGCGGCGCGGATGTCCGGCAGATTGAGAGCGACGCCAGTCGAGGTTTCATTATGAACGATGCACACGGCTTTGATTGTGTGAGATTTATCGGCAGAGAGACGTTCGGTGATGCTGGCCGCGTCAGGGCCGCGCCGCCAGTCGGTTCCGGGCATCTCGACGGTCAGACCATAGCCGCGCGCCAGGGCACCCCAGGTACGGGAGAAATACCCGGCGTCGGGCATCAGGATATGGTCGCCCGGAGAGAACAGGTTCTGGATCGTGGCCTCCCAGGCGCCGTGGCCACTGGCGGTGTAGAGAAATACCTCGCCCTCGGTGAACAAAAGGCGTTTGAGACCGGCAACCGCATCGTCATAGACCGCGAGGAAATCGCTGCCCATGAAATCGACCGTGGCGCGGTCCATCGCGCGGAGCACGCTGTCGGGAATATTGGTCGGGCCTGGATTGGCGAAGAACAGGCGGCCGGGTTTACGACCCGCCGGTGTGTGTGTCGTCATGGTTCTCATTCCCACTCAATTGTTCCGAAGCCCCGTAAGGGGCTGTTTTTATTTATAAAACCCCTCACGCCGCTCCACTTTTCCCGTCAGCCATACCGTCAAAAATTCGAGCTGTTGATTTCATTGGGAAATTTCGAGCATTGAAAAATTTCTCCTATCGCCGTCTATCGAAATTGATCGTCAAATGCCGCCCTCTATCCACCGGCCGCATTATCGATCGACCGCAAAATGTAAGCTGGAAAATACCGTCAAATACCCAATTAAGTCAATTCTATCATACCATTACGCACACCCCTTCCACTCCGGGTAACGGGCCGTTTGTGATCGGTCGGCTCCACACAAGTGCAGCTGCCCGCGTAGCGCGACAGGCACGGCCAAAAATTACATCGACTGCCACGACATCATCTTGAGGTGGCGAATAGCTCCGAACCACGAGGTGGCGCTCGGAATGATTGGTTATCGAGCACGTCCACACGGCCCTGATCATGGCGTCGGACACGGTCGACAGCTACAATAAAGACCGGCTATCTCTGCAAGAGTTCAGTCAAACAACCTACACGCCTGACTGTGCCTGATGGCGGCTTAGTACACGCGGACGGCCCCCAAAGTTTTCGAGAACATGTCGAGTTACAAGATCTGTATCTACTGCCCTCAGACCGATCCGGATCGGTTTCGCGGTGTCGAACACGTCATTCCACAGGGATTCGGTCGCTTCGGAAGCGAGACGCCGACGCTCGACTGCGTGTGCGATGACTGCAATACCTATTTCGGCCGTGAATTGGACCTGCTCCTGACCCGCGACACCTACGAGGGTATCTCCCGGTATAGCCGCGGCCAGGTATCCAGCGAAGAGCGCTCACAGAAGCGGCTAAGTTTGACGCTCGCCGATCCGGCCGAAGCGGGAGATTTTGTCGGCCTCAGGGTCGCGGTCGATGGAACGACCGGGCAGCTCATGCCGCCCGCCGCCCAGTTCCACGCCCATAATTTCAAGACGGGCGAAGACGAGGTCTACTTCCTGCGCCAGATCCCCTACATGACCCTGCCGGAAGCCGACTACGGAAAGCCCGGCACGAAAAGCGAGAATGGAACATGGAGGTGCAAGATTCTCGCGCCATCCCGGGAGGCCCACGATGAGATGGTCGAGGCGCTCCAGCGCGCAGGGATCGACTTCAGACCTGGCACCCCTTTCCAGAACCCCTGGGGCTCTGCGTCCAGTCAGCCTCGGTCATTCCTCGTAGAGATCGCCTCGGAGGTGGACAAACCTCACAAGCGGGCGATTGCCAAGATCCTGGGGGTCCGGTAGCAGTGGACCCTCCGTGCCAATGACGATGAGACACGAACCCCCTGGGAAATTACACTTGAGG
>NZ_JBMFGY010000084.1:0-6482 GCF_049977125.1 Acidiphilium sp.
CGCTTCTGGCCGCCCCGCCGCAAATTCCGCGAAAAACCCGCCTAAACGATACCGCTTGCGCACGCCCTAATCGTTACGATATCATAATGAACCTTGTCGCAACGCGTCCACCCCATTCTCCCACCCCATTCTTCCACCCCATTCTTCAACATTGACTCCGCCCCGCTTCCGGCTATAACCCCGCCAGCGCCGCGATCCCGCTGGGTTTCGCGCGTCAAGCCTTTTCGACATCTCGTCACCGCCTCCCCTTGTGTCTGCCCTCGTGGCTCGTAGCTAGAATTGGACCTCATCGATGTTCGCAGTGATCCGCACCGGCGGAAAACAATACCGCGTCGTGCCCGACGCCGTGCTCAAGGTTGAAAAACTCGAAGGCGAAGCCGGCAGCACCATCACCTTCACCGATGTCCTGGCCCTCGGCAGCGAAGCCGGCGTGACCCTCGGCAAGCCGAACGTCGAAGGCGCCACCGTCACCGCAACCGTCATCGCGCAGGACCGGCTGGACAAGATCATCATTTTCAAAAAGCGCCGCCGGCAGAACAGCCGCCGCAAAAACGGTCACCGCCAGCAGGTGACCGTGCTGCGGGTGTCCGGCATCAACGCGGCCTGATCAGAGGAGTTTTCGATGGCACATAAAAAAGCCGGCGGTTCATCCCGCAACGGGCGCGACTCAGCCGGACGCCGCCTCGGCGTCAAGAAGTTCGGCGATGAACACGTCGTCGCCGGCAACATCATCATCCGCCAGCGCGGCACCAAGGTGAAGCCCGGCAGCAATGTCGGCCTCGGCCGCGACCACACCATCTTCGCCCTGATCGACGGGCGGGTGAAATTCGCCCGCCGCGCCGAAGGCCGGGTCTCGGTGTCGGTCGAGCCGCTGGCGATCGCCGCCGAATAAGCCGACCTCCTTTTGGGTTCGGGGAAGGTCGGCTCACGCCGACCTTTTTCGTATGTGATCTGTTATGAAGTTTCTCGACCAGGCCAAAATCTATCTCCGCTCCGGTGACGGCGGCAACGGCGTCGTCGCGTTCCGGCGCGAAAAATACATCGAATTCGGCGGGCCGGACGGCGGCAACGGCGGCCGCGGCGGCGACATCGTGTTCGAAGCGGTCGAAAACCTCAACACCCTGCTCGACTTCCGCTACACCCAGCATTTCCGCGCCCGCAAGGGCGGCAACGGCGCCGGGCGCGACTGCACCGGTGCCGCCGCCCCCACCATGCTGATCAAAGTGCCGATCGGCACCCAGATTTTCGACGATGACCGCGAAACCCTCCTCGCCGATCTCGACAAACCCGGCATGCGCATCGTCTTCCTGCGCGGTGGCGACGGCGGCCACGGCAACGCCATGTTCAAAACCTCGACCAACCGCGCCCCCCGCCGCGCCGATCCGGGCTGGCCCGGCGAGGAACGCTGGGTCTGGCTGCGCCTGAAACTGATCGCGGATGCCGGGCTGGTCGGCCTGCCCAACGCCGGCAAATCCACCTTCCTCGCCGCCGCCTCGGCCGCCCGCCCCAAAATCGCCGACTACCCCTTCACCACCCTGCACCCGCAACTCGGCGTCGTCCGCCTCTCGATGACCGAGGAATTCGTCCTCGCCGACATCCCCGGCCTGATCGAAGGCGCACACGACGGCGCCGGCCTCGGCGACCGCTTCCTCGGCCATGTCGAACGCTGCGCCGTCCTGATCCACCTGATCGACGGCGCCGCCGGCCACGTGGTCGATGCCTGGCGCACCATCCGCGGCGAACTCGGCGCCTACGGCGGCGGGCTCGATGCCAAACCCGAACTCATCGTGCTCAATAAAACCGACGCCATGACCAAGCGCGAAATCTCCTCGCGCAAAGCCGCCCTCGCCAAAGCCTCCGGCGCACCGGTCATGACGATGTCCGCCGCCGGACATATCGGCGTCGACGAAGTTCTGCGCGCCACCTTCGACATGGTCCGCGAGAACCGCAAATGACCCCCCGCGCCGCGCCGCGCCTGACCGATGCGAAACTGCTGGTGGTCAAGATCGGCTCGGCCCTGATCGTCGACTCCGCCGCCGCCACCCCCCGCACAACCTGGCTCGACGGCATGGCCGCCGACATCGCTGACCTCCGCGCACGCGGCATCTTCGTCATCGTGGTCTCCTCCGGCGCCATCGCGCTCGCCCGCCGCCAACTCGGCCTGCTGCAACCCCGCCTCCGCCTCGAGGAAAAACAGGCCGCCGCCGCGGTCGGCCAGATCCGCCTCGCCCAGGCCTGGAGCGAAGCCCTCTCCGCCCACAACCTCGTCGCCGCCCAACTCCTCCTGACCATGGACGATACCGAAGACCGCCGCCGCTACCTCAACGCCCGCGCCACCCTGCGCACCCTGCTCGAACTCGGCGCCATCCCGGTGATCAACGAAAACGACTCGGTCGCCACCGGCGAAATCCGCTTCGGCGACAACGACCGCCTCGCCGGCCGCGTCGCCGAAATGGTCGAAGCCGACCAACTGATCCTGCTCTCGGATATCGACGGTCTCTACACCGCCGACCCCAAACGCGACCCCTCGGCCCGCCACCTGCCGCTGATCGAAACCCTCACGCCGGACATCGAAGCCATGGGCGGCGCCCCACCCCCCGGCTTTTCCTCGGGCGGCATGCGCACCAAACTGGTCGCCGCCCGCATCGCCACCCAGGCCGGCTGCGCCATGGCCGTCGCCCTCGGCCATATCGACCATCCGCTCGCCGCCCTGCAGAACGGTGCCCGCTGCACCTGGTTCCTGCCCCAACCCGGCGGCCGCTCGGCCCGCAAACGCTGGATCGCCGGCTCCCTCGCCCCGCTCGGCCGCCTGCATGTCGATGCCGGGGCCGCAAGCGCGATCCAGCGCGGCTCCTCCCTGCTGCCCGCCGGCGTGGTCAGCGTCGAAGGCGATTTCGAACGCGGCGACGCCGTCGAAATCCTCGCGCCGGACCAGGCCACCCTCGCCCGGGGCCTTGCCGCCTACTCAGCCATCGACACCCGCCTGATCGCCCGCCACCAGACCGACGAGATCGAGACGCTGCTCGGCTGGCGCGGCCGCGACGAGATCGTGCATCGCGACGATCTGGTCCTGCTGACCTGAGCGCTCCGCCTCAACCGATCATGAACCAGAGGCGGAACAGCATGTTCTCAAGCTCGGTCTGCCGCTTCAAACCAGGGCAGCGCAGGGCGCGCGACCGGGGTGCGACGCCACCGCACAAGCCTTCGCCGATACGAGCCACATCGGCGCGCGCCTGATCGGTGAGGAATTCGGCATTCGCCGCGAGCTGGGTGACATGCCGGCGCATCATGGTCATGAAAATACCCGGCCCCCGCCGCAGGGCGGCAACCGCACGCACCAGGGTCGAAGGCGGCGACCCGATCAGATTGGCGCGGTGCTGGCGATACAGCACCACGGGTTTCGGGTCGATCACAACAATCCCGCCACAGGCGGTGATGACGATGTAGCTCCACCAGTCATGCATCGTGCCGGGCGGGCCGGGGATGCGCGCCACCAGATCGGCCGCCGCGCGGTTCATCACCATCGTGTTGCCATGCACGATATTCTGCGTGAGGCTTGCCGGAAAACCGGGTTTGTCCCCCGGCAGGATCGACAGATTATGGCCCTGGAGATTTTCATCGACCAGATACTGTCGCGCGCAATAGAGCATCGCCTGATTGCCGGCGGCTTTCAGCGCCGCACGCGCACGGGCGAGTTTGTCGGGCAGCCAGACGTCGTCCTGATCGGCGAAGGCGACGGCTTCGGCATCGGTGGCTTCGGGAAGCAAAGAGAGGAAACTATCGGCAGCGCCGAGATGGACGCCGGAACCGGCGGTTTCCCGGCAGCGGGCTTCGCCGATCCGGGCGGTGAATTCGGCCATGATGCTGCGGGTGTCGTCGGTCGAGCCATCATCGCGCCAGACGATGCGCCAGGCGGGGTCGGTCTGGCGTTCGAAACTCTCCAGCTGCTCGGGCAGGAAACGGCCGCCATTGTAGGTGGAGAGTAGGATCGCGATCATGTGTGGGCGTCCGCCTCCAGCATCGCGGTGACGATACGGGTGGTGGCATCGTGCCAATCGGGCAGGCGGAGGCCGAAAATAGCGGCGAGCTTGCCGCCGTCGAGCCGGGAATCGGCGGGGCGTTTCACCGGGGTGGGCCACTCGGCGGTGGTAATGGCGGTAACGGTCGGGCGCGCCGCGCCACACTTTGCGGCAATGTCAAAGATCACCTCGGCGAACCCGTGCCAGGTGGTGTCGCCCGTATTGGTGGCGTGGAAAATGCCCCGGTATTCCGGACGCCAGCCCTGCGAGCGGATGGCGCCGACAATGGCGAGAATCGCGGCGGCGAGGTCTTCAGCGGCGGTGGGGGTGCCGCGCTGATCGCCGACGACGCGGAGATTGTTGGTTTTGCGCGATGCGTTGATCATGGTGCGGGCGAAATTCTTGCCGCGCGCGGAAAAGACCCAGGCGGTGCGCAGGATGATGGCGTCGGCACCCGATTCGATTACGGCGCGCTCGCCGGCCTCCTTGCTGGCGCCGTAGACGCCGAGCGGGGCCACGGGGTCGGATTCGAGGTAGGGAGCGCCTTTTTCACCGTCGAACACATAGTCGGTCGAGACATGGATCAGCGGGATGCCGGAATCGCGGCAGAGGCGGGCGAGCTGGGCCGGGCCGTCGCGATTGGCGCGGTAGGCCGCAGCCACGTTCTGTTCGGCCGCGTCCACCGCGGTCCAGGCAGCGGCGTTGATCACCAGCGATGGCGCGGTTTCGGCAACGCAGCGTGCGATGGTTTCGGGCGAATCGAAATCGAAATCCGGGCGACCAACCGCGCGGTGCGGCATCGTGGCCTGGGCGGCCAGCGCCATGCCGAGCTGGCCGGTGGCGCCCGTGATCAGGATCGGGCCGTCGCGCATCACATCGTGAACCATGATTCGCAATCGGCGAGATGCGGCATGACCCCGTCCTTGTCCGACAGGACCGCCTGATCGGCGGCGACCGGCCAGGGCAGGGCAAGATCGGGGTCGTTCCAGATCACGCCGCGCTCGGCGGCTTTGTCGTAGCCGGCGGTGACTTTGTAGATCACCTCGGTATCCGGCTCCAGCGTGCAGAACCCGTGCAGGAAGCCGCCGGGAATCCAAAGCTGCCTGCCATTGGCCGGGGATAATTCGACCGCGACGAATGTGCCGTAATCGGGCGAGCCTTTGCGGATATCCACCGCGACATCCCAGATCGCACCACGCACGCAGCGGACCAGCTTGCCCTGGACGAACGGGGCGATCTGACAATGCAGGCCACGGATCGTGCCGGTCTGGGCGGAATAGGAGTGATTGTCCTGGACGAACTGGTGGGTGAAGCCGAGTGAAGCGAGCTTCGCGCCATTCCAGCTCTCGCTGAACCAGCCCCGGGAATCGGCGAACCGGGGCGGGGTGATGACCAGAACATCCGCTATCGTTTGCGCTTCGATCATTGATGCATCCCATCCGCCAGTTCGATCAACACACGCCCCAATTCGGTCTTGCCCAGAGTCATGGCCCTTGCCCGCAACGTCGCCGCATCGATGAACCCCATGCGATACGCCACCTCCTCCGGACAGCCGACCAGATTGCCCTGGCGCTGCTGGATTGTCTGCACGAATAACGCCGCCTGCAAGAGCGAATCGGGCGTGCCCGCATCGAGCCACGCCGTGCCGCGACCCAGACGCTCGACATTCAGCGATCCGTTTTCCAGATAAATCCGGTTCAGATCGGTGATTTCCAGCTCGCCCCGCGGCGAAGGCTTGATTGCATGGGCAAATTCGGTCACCCGATCGTCATAGAAATACAACCCCGTCACCGCCCAGTTCGACGAGGGTACCGCCGGCTTCTCGACAATCTCGACCGCACGCCCCGCCTGATCGAAACTCACCACGCCATACCGCTCCGGATCGCGCACCTGATAGGCAAACACCGTCGCCCCCGCCGAACGACGCGCCGCCACACGCAACGCATCCGAGAGATGGTCGGCATGGATCAGATTATCGCCCAGTGCCAACGCACAGGCCTGACCGCCCAGCCAATCCTCGCCGATCAGAAACGCCTGCGCCAATCCATCGGGCGACGCCTGTTCGGCATAGTTCATCGAAATGCCGAATTGCGACCCATCCCCCAATAACCGCCGGAACTGCGGCAGATCCGCCGGCGTCGAAATCAGCAACACATCGCGTATCCCCGCCAATAACAAGGTCGATAACGGATAATACACCATCGGCTTGTCATACACCGGCAATAATTGCTTCGACGTCGCCTGCGTGGTCGGATGCAACCGCGTCCCCGACCCGCCCGCCAGAATAATGCCCTTGGCAATCATGGCGTGAGGGCTGTGCTGGTGCACGGAAAGCCGGGGCTTCGCCCCAAGCCCCACCAAGGGGCGCCGCCCCTTGGAACCCCGCCAAAGGCTGAGCCTTTGGGATCCATTAGTTTTAGGAAAGGGGTGGGCTGTCCAGACCATCGCCGCGACAAATGCGAT
>NZ_JBMFGY010000084.1:6582-13626 GCF_049977125.1 Acidiphilium sp.
CATTAGTTTTAGGAAAGGGGTGGGCTGTCCAGACCATCGCCGCGACAAATGCGATGCAACGCCCACCCCTTTCCTAAAACTCCGGGTTCTAAGGGCTGCGCCCTTAGCGGAGGTCCAGGAGGCGGCGCCTCCTGGTGGGGTCTGGGGCGAAGCCCCGGCCTTCCCTGCACCTGATACGCCCCTCATGCCGCGGTGCCCAGGCGTTGGCCGGCGTAGCGTGCGGTGCGGATGGGGTGCCACCAGTGTTTATGGGTGAGGTACCATTGGATGGTACGGGCGATGCCGGATTCGAAATTGTGGGTGGCGTGCCAGTGGAGGGCGGTTTCGGATCGGGTGGGGTCGATTTCATAGCGGAAATCGTGGCCGGGGCGGTCGGTGACGAAGCGGATGAGGCGGGTGCGGGGACCGGCGGGGTCGGGGTGTTGCTGGTCGAGCAGGGTGCAGATGGTGGTGACGACGTCGAGGTTGGTGCGGGGCTGGCGGGCGCCGATCGCGTAGGTGGCGCCGGGGATGCCGTTGAGGGCGATCAGCGCGAGGGCTTGCGCGTGGTCATCGACGTAGAGCCAGTCGCGCATGTTCGAGCCATCGCCGTAGACCGGCAGGGGTTTGCCGTCGAGCGCGTTGAGCAGGATGAGGGGGATGAGTTTTTCGGGGAACTGCCAGGGGCCGTAATTATTGGTGGTGTTGGAGACGATGGTGGGCAGGCCGTAGGTGTGGTGCCAGGCGCGGACCAGGTGGTCGGACGCGGCTTTGCTGGCGGAGTAGGGGCTGCGGGGGTCGTAGGGGGTGGTTTCGGTGAAGGGTGGGTCGGTCGCTTCGAGCGCGCCGAAGACTTCATCGGTCGAGATGTGGTGGAAGCGGAAGGCGGATTTGCGGGGTTCGGGCAGGGCCGACCAGTAGGCACGGGCGGCTTCGAGCAGGATGAAGGTGCCGGTGATATTGGTGTTGATGAAATCGGCCGGTCCGTCGATCGAGCGATCGACGTGGGATTCGGCGGCGAGGTGCATGACCAGATCGGGCTGATAGGTGGCAAAGGCGCTGCGCATGGCTTCGGCATCGGCGATGTCGGCGCGGATCAGGGTGTGGCGTGGGCTGGCGCCGGCGGCGTCGAGTGCGGCTTCGGAGGCGGCATAGGTCATTTTGTCGATATTGATCACAGTGTGATCGGATGTGGCGACCAGATGCCGGATAACCGCGGAGCCGATGAAGCCGCAGCCCCCCGTGATCATGATTTTCATGCCGAACCCCAGTTGTTCTGGTCTGTTGAAGAGGTTTTGTCGCTACAGCCTTAGATAGAAGCCTTCGCGTCTATCTAAGCAGGACCCACCGGTTTGTGCAACGCAATGCCTGTCGTTGCGACACCAAGCCGCGCCGCGACCTCGCGGTGATCGGCGCTTTGGCGGGCAATGGCGGCGGCGTCGAGCATCAATCGCGTGGCGGCGATCTCGTGCATCCGGCCGATTTCACGCACGTGGCGTTCGGCGTCGAGAGCTGCGGTCACACCCTGATCGTGGCGGCGATGGATGTTGAGCGGCTCGGCGATCCAGGCGACCGAGCCGGACGCGGCACTCAGGATTTCGATATAAAGCCGCCAGTCGCCGGCGAGTTTCCAATCATCCCAATCGGGGCCGAGGCGCTCGATCGCGGCGAGCAGATCGCTGCGCCGGAACAACACGCCGCTGACGTTCAGGATCAGGTTGCGCGTGGCGAGGAAGCGCGTGGCGAAGTCACGGGCCGGCATGACGAAGGATCGGCTGAGCGCGGCGGCATCGGATTCGACGTAGTAGCGCTGATAATCCGGCATGATCGTTCTGTCCTCGGCGTCGATCGCGCGGGAATCGGCCACGGCCATGACGGCGTCGGGCGCATGGGCGAGGGCGTCGGCGAGGCGGGCGATCAGGCGGGGGTCGGCCTGATCGTCGGCCTCGGCGATCCAGAGATAATCGCCGGTCGCGAGATGGGCGGCGCGGCGCCACTGGGCGAACACCGAACCGCTGTTGGTCGGGTTGCGGTGCAGCGCGAGGGTGCGCCGCCAGTCTGCGGCGAGGCGCAGGGCTTCGGCGATCGAGCCATCGGTCGAGGCGTCGTCGAGCAGCAGCACTTCGGCGAGCGGATAGGTCTGGCCGAACACCGAACCGAGGCGCCCGGCGAGGTAATCGCGATAGTTATAGCTCAGCACCGCGCAAGAGATTTCGATCAGGTCGGGGTGCGCGATGCCGAGCAGGGTGCGGGCATAGGTCGGGAAATCGAAATGCCTGGCCGCGCCGGCGGCGATGCGCGGCCGGTCGGCTTCGAGTGCGGCATGGTCGAGTTGGGCGATGATGGCCTCGGCAAAGGCAGGGACATCGCCCATCGGCACCACATTGCCGGTCGCGGTCGCGCGCAGCAGATCGGGGATGCCGCCGGCGCCCTCGAAGGCGATGGTCGGCAGTCCGGCGGCCATCGCCTCGATCACCGTGGTCGGTAGCGGATCTTCGCGTGAGGTGAGGGCGTAGAGATCGGCGCCGGCGTAGGCGGTGGCGACATCGTCATCGAACGGCAGGAGATGGAACCGTCCGGTCGCGGTGGCGGCGGCGATTTCGAGGCCGAGGTAGTCGCGGATCCACAGATGCGCCTCGCCGAGCCAGATGAAGTGAACATCCGCGCGCACCGCGGCGATCCGGCGGAAAATCTGCATGAACAGATCGAACCCCTTGCGCAGATCGGCGAAGCCGACGCCGAGCACGAGGTAGTCGGCCGGTTTGAGCCGGTGGCGATCGCGGAAGGCGGCGCGTGCCGCGTTGGAGAAGCGCACCTCCTGATAATTGCCCTGCGCCAGCACGATCGTGGTGGGCGGATGCAAATCGAGCGCCGCGCACAAGGCATCGCGCACGAAACCCGATGAGAACACGGTGGCGCCCGCCGCCGCCATGCCCTGGCGGGTGACGCCGCGCAGCGCTCGCTCCTGCACCAGCCGCGGCATTTCATGGATCAGAAGGGTCGACCGGATGCCCTCCCGCGCGAGCAGGGCGCACACGCGCGACGAGGCGGCGCTGTTGACGATGGCGCAGGCGATGCCGCGACTGCGGTAAAGGCCGATATGCGCGATCAGCGATCCTTCATCGGGCGCGACATCGGTGATCCCCTCGGCCTGATAGGAGGTGATCAATTCGCCGCCGCCGAGCAGCAGAATGCGCGGCGTGATGCCGTGATTGCGGCGCAGATTTCGCGCCAGGTGCAGCAGCAACAGCTGGGCGCCGTGATTGAGCGCGTCATGCCCGACCAGCAGAACATTGCGCGCGGTATCGCCCGCCGTCAGCCCGCCGGCGGCGCGGCCGGTCGCGTTGAGAAAGGCGCCGCCGAAATGCAGATCGGGTTCGAGATAGGCCCCCTCGGCCCATTCGTTCCAGGCGTTGATGCACACGATCGCTTCGCCGAACACCGGGCGGCGGCGGGCGCGATCGATCAGGCTGGCGAGCCAGGTTTGATAGGCGTCCGGTGTCGCGTCCTGCAAGATGACGCCGCCTTTGCCTTCGCGCCGCGCATCATTGTCCCACCCCGGCACGATGGTGCGGATCAGCGGATAGGCCGGGTCGGGTTCGGCGAGGGAAATGGCCGCGATATCATCGTAGCGAAAGACGTCGCTGGTGAATTCGGGGTCGAACACATCAAGGCCAGCGTTGAGTTTCGGCGCATTGACGACCAGCTTGTGCGGCGGAAACTCGATGGCGCCGTCGAGACCATGGCGGGTGGGATCGTAATCATGAAAGCTCTGCGCCATGAACATCAGCGGGTTTTCGTTATGGCGTTCGGCGAACAGGGCGCGCCAGCGGGCGATTGTCGCCTGACCATCCGGGATCAGCGCTGCGCGGTAGATCATCAGCAGCGGCCGGCCCTCGAGGCGGATATAGCGCGGATCGGCGAAATGGCGGGCGAAATCATCGATCAGGGCGGCATCGTCCTCGGGTTCGTAATCCTGCGCGAGCAGGATCTCCCGTTCCTGGCCGTCCCAGCGGCGGGTCCAGTTCTCGTTCGCCCACATCAGGCAGAACCGCGTGTCGAGCGATGGGTCGGCGAGCAGGCGTTCGAGCGGGCGTTCCAGCAAACGTCGGCGATTGAACCAGTAATAATAGAAAATGAATCCGGCGATGCCGGCGGCGCGCGCCATGTCGATCTGGCGCGGCAGGGTCGCGGGGTCGTCCAGCGAATAATAGCCGAGATCGCGCGGCACCCGGGGCTGGTAATGCCCGGCGAAGCGCGGCGTGGCGCGGGCGAGGTTGGCCCAGTCGGTGAAGCCGCTACCCCACCAGGCGTCGTTTTCCGGGATGGGATGAAACTGCGGCAGGTAATAGGCCAGCAGAGTCGCGCGGCGCGGGGCGCTGTCCGGCAGGCGCTGGATGGTTTCAAACGCCGGGGATGGCCGCGTCGCCGCGCGGATCGCGCCGGCGATCAGCCGTTCGCGCGCTGGCCGCCGGGGCAGGAAGCGTCCGCCGCGATGCGCGATATAGTGCAGCAGCGGGTTTTCGGCGCCGATGTCCTCGGCATAGCGGGTGCGGTAGAAGCCGGTGTCGAAATCGGGGGCCGGATCGCGCGATTCAGCGACTCCGAAGGCGCAGAAATGCTCGAACGGGTCCGATCGCGTCGCGGCGACATCCGGATTATGTTCCAGGTACCAGGCCGGGTTGAACACCGGCACCGGGCTGACCTGGCCGGTACGACGGCGGCTCAGGAAATCGGCGAGGGCGAGGTGGTCGTCCGGCACGCCGTAGGTTTCGCGATACCAGAGCGCATGGAACATCGGCGACGGATCACGGCCCTCGCGATCGCCGAACTGGATGTAGTGCACCAGCGGATTGACGTCAGCGGCGGCGATGTCCGGATTTCGGAGGCGGTAGTATTCGGGGTCGAAATACGGGTTCGGTTTACGCCCGGCGCGCCAGCCGAGCACACAAAAATGCACCACCGGATCGGCATCCGCCGGCAGGTCGGGGCGCTGGGCCGCGTAGAATCCGGCATCGAACAGCAGGCTGGCCCGAATGAGGGCGCATTCGCTTTCCAATTCTCGCGGGATGTCGCCGGGCCAGGGGCTGGATTGATCCATCTC
This sequence comes from Acidiphilium sp., assembly GCF_049977125.1. Classification (NCBI taxonomy): domain Bacteria; kingdom Pseudomonadati; phylum Pseudomonadota; class Alphaproteobacteria; order Acetobacterales; family Acidocellaceae; genus Acidiphilium; species Acidiphilium sp. The sequence continues at coordinate 11,666 of NZ_JBMFGY010000084.1, forward strand.
AGGCACGATCCGTTGGTGCGCGGTTCACGGGCCTTGCGGCCGCAGATCGAGTGCGAGGCGCGCTTCGAGGGCCCGGCCGAGCGCCAGCATCGGCGCTTCGTCGAACAACCGGCCCCACAGGCAGGTGGAATGCGGCACGTGGTGGGTCGCGGCATCGGTGGCGGTGCGCGTGCCGGCAAGCGTGTCGGCGATCCGGCTTGGCGTGTCGATGAAGCCGGACGGCAGGCAGAGGCAGGGGTGGCCGGTGAAATTGGTGATGCCGAGCATCGGGCCGGCAAGGCTGGGGCCGATCATCACATCGACCTCGGTGAACAGAAGGTCCATCGCGAGCATCACCCGCCGGCGCAACCGGTCGAGCTGGATGTGATCGACCGCCGAGAGCAGCCGCGCCATGCGGAACTGGTTCGGCCAGGCATCCACATCCTGCCAGGTCAGCATGTCGTCGCGGTCGCTCAGCGTGAGCGGTTCGAACGTTGCGGCGGCTTCGGCCATCAGGATCGAGGTGAGGCTGTCGTAAGGCAGGTCGGGCCGATGCAAGGCGACCAGGGTGGCTCCGAGGGCGCGGCAATGATCGAGGATCGCGCGATCCTGGTCGAGCGAGCCGTCACCCTGCACATCAGCGGGGAAATACCCGACCCGCAGCCCGGCGGGATCACGCGTCAGATCGCCGCCGAACGGCAGCGCGATACTGGCGACATCCTGCTGATCGGCGCCGTTGATCACCGAGAGAATGAGCGCGCAATCGGCGACGCTGCGGGCGATGGGGCCGATCTTGTCGAGGCTGGGGCACAGCGCCATCACCCCGGTGCGGGCGATACGGCCGAAACTGGGGCGCAGGCCGACCGCGCCGCACCGTGTCGAGGGTGAGACGATCGAGCCATAGGTTTCGGTGCCGAGCGCAAAGCCGCATAATCCCGCGGCCGTCGCCGCCGCTGAACCGGCGGAGGAGCCGGATGAACCTTCCTCCGGGTTCCATGGATTACGGGTGCGCCCGCCGTGCCACAAATCGCCATAGGCGAGGGCGCCGACGGTGGATTTGCCGAGCAGGATCGCTCCGGCGTCGCGCAGGCGCCGCACCACGACGGCATCGGTCGCGGGGAGGCGGCCCTGATAGGGTTCGGCCCCAAAATCGGTGGCGAGGCCGGCGGTGTCGATAATATCCTTGCACGCATAGGGAATGCCGTGCAGCGGCCCGGCCCAGTCACCGCGCGCCGCCCGCGCATCGAGGCGTGCGGCTTCATCGAGTGCGCCGGGATTGAGCCGCGCGTAGCAGAGCAGGCGGGGATTCTGCGCCGCGATCCGCTCGAGATAGAGGCTGGTCAGCCGCACGGCGGTGAGCGATCCGGCGCGAATCCAGCCGATCTGCTCAATGATCGGCGCGAAGGCGATATCGGCATCGCTCTCCGGCAAAGGCGTGGTGGCGAGCGGAAGGGTGAGCGGCATGGCGGCCGGCGCGGTGAAGCCGGGTAACCTTGGGTCGAACAAGGTGGCAGGGGCGATCGCCGCATCGTCGGCGTGGTGCGCCGAGGCATAGGCGCGGCGCGCCATGGCGAGGCCGATCTGCTCGGCGATACCGGCGGCGATCAGGCTGCGCTCGGCCGGCGTGTAACCAATGCCGAGGACCCGCTCTGCCGCCTCGATCTCCTGCGCCGTTACGACCGGCCTGACTGTCTGGTCCATGCTCGCCCCTGTGCCACCTGCGTCTTTAGCATAGGGGCGTTGCAGATGGCGACAAGCGGGGGGTCAGGCCCGCAGGGTTGGCATGATCGCGAGCGGGTCGGCTAGAGAGATATGCGATTAAGTTGACGCGACAGTGGCAACATAATCGCATGAAATCGCTCGAAAAAACATAGAGCTAGAGCGTTAAGCTGAAAGCGTAACGCTCTAGCCGCACATCGCGTTCAGGTTGATCGGCGTCTTGGCCTTTGGCTTGGCCGGTGGTGTCGCCGCCGGGGGCGTGG
>NZ_JBMFGY010000085.1:0-13449 GCF_049977125.1 Acidiphilium sp.
AGACCGACTTCAACGGGTGACCGCTACAACTATCGTTTAGTGGTACGACGTGGCGGATATCGAAGATCTCTGGGGTTCGCTCATGCCTGATCAAAACCTGCAGCTTTCCAGCGAGATGACCGGCCAGGCTGTTGCGGCGATCTTCGCCCGTCAACGGAAACGCGCCCTCGTGTTGCGCTCATCGACCAGCGGTGAGCGCATCGCGGCCCTGCGTCGTCTTGAGGCTGGAATTCTCCGCCGACGATCTGCGCTTTATGCGGCGTTGGCTGCAGACCTGCACAAGCCCGAAGCCGAGGTCGATCTGTCCGAGTTGATGCCGGTCCTGGCTGAGCTTCGCCATGCGTGCCGCCAAATACCCGCCTGGATGTCACCGCGCCGGGTGCGCCCCACGATGGCGATGTTCGGAACCACCGCGCAGGTGCGGCCCGAGCCGCGCGGGGTCTCCCTGATCATCTCCCCCTGGAACTATCCGTTCAATCTGACACTGGGGCCTCTGGTTTCGGCAATTGCCGCAGGGTGCACCGCGATCATCAAACCATCGGAGTTGACGCCGTTCACCTCGGCCGTGATTGCCGAGATCATTGCCGACAGCTTCGTACCCGATGATGTTGCATTGTTCCAGGGCGATGCGGATGTTGCTCAGTCCCTGCTCGCGCTGCCGTTCGATCATATATTTTTCACCGGCAGCCCGGCAGTCGGCAAAATCGTGATGGCAGCGGCGGCGCGGCATCTGACGTCGGTGACGCTGGAACTCGGTGGTAAGAGCCCGGTGATTGTCGATGAAACGGCCGATCTGAATCGGGCGGCGCGGAATATCGTCTGGGGTAAGTTTTCGAACAATGGTCAGACCTGCATCGCCCCTGACTATGCCTATGTCCACCAAAGCCGATTACCCGCATTCATTGAGGCAGCCCGGGCGCAGATTACGACCTTCTACGGCGACGCCGCGCGCAGCCCCGCCTATGGCCGGATCGTCAATTCACATCATTGGGCACGGGTCACCCGGCTGATCGAGGATGCGCGCGCCGGCGGCGCAACAATCCATACCGGCGGCAAGGGCGACGCGGCCAATCTGTTCATCTCCCCCACGCTGATGACGGGGATGAGGCCGGACGCCCAGATCATGCAGGAGGAGATTTTCGGACCGGTTCTGCCCATCTTGCCCTATACGGAAATCGCTGCTCCGATCGAGACGATCAATGCGAGCGCAAAACCGTTGGCGCTCTATGTTTTCAGCAAGGATCCTAAGAGGGTGCAACGGATCATTGGTGAAACATCCTCGGGTGGGGCGTGCGTCAATACCGTCATGGCGCAGTATCTGCACCAGAACCTACCGTTCGGCGGAGTGAATAATTCCGGTCTTGGTAGCGCCCATGGGCTATACGGGTTTCGGGCGTTTTCGCATGAGCGCGCAGTACTGACCGAGAAATACAGCGCCACGGCGCTGTTGTTTCCTCCCTACACGCCTCAGGTCCGACGCATGATCAAGATGACAGTTCGCTTCCTCACGTAGTCGCATAGTTTTAGGGGACTTCGATATTCCTTAAATCAGTTCTGCCTCAGACTTGGTACTGATTTGCTAGCTGAATGAGTTCACGATGGACATGCTGCAGAGATGACGGAAGGCAGTGATCGCCTCGGTTCACTGTTACTTTTACGCGAAGGAGCGTACCTGACATGATTGCAAGTCTTTACAAGGAAAACTCAACAATCATCACTGAGCCGCTTATCGATCTGTGCGGGCCTGCATTTGGGACAGGAGGCGGTTCAGTTCGGGGCCGATTCGTTCGATTTCGGCGAGGTGGATGGTTGAGAGGGCGGCGAGGCGGGCGTCGCCGGCGTCGGTGAGGCGGAGGCGGACGCGGCGGCGGTCGGTGGGGTCGTGGTCGCGGGTGACGTAGCCGGCGGTGACGAGGCGGTCGATCAGTTCGACCGTGCTGTTGTGATGCAGGATCAGGAAGGCGGCGAGGTCGGCGATGCTGGCACCGCCGTCGCTCCGGGCGTTTCTGATTCCGAGCAGGGCCTGGTGCTGGCGCGGGGTCAGGCCGGCTTCGCGGGCGGCGGCTTCGCTGAAGGTGATGAAACGGCGAAGGGCGAAGCGGAAGGCGGCGAGGGTTCGATAGTCGTGGTCGGTCAATCGGGGTTCGGACATCGCTTCATATCGCATGGCTGACGGGCCTGGATGAAGCCCGGAGGTAGGGGTTGCGGCAATATATCGTATTACGATATTAACCGCGTCGTCGTCCATTGCGTTGCACGGAACCGGAACCGATGAAAACCGCTGCCAGACCGCCCGCCGGGATCAAGGCCCTGGGTGATTTCACGACCGACCGTCGGCTGTTTCCGCTGGTGGCGCTCGCGTTGGTTGCCGGCACGTTCGGCGTGGCGGCCGGCTGGGTGCTGCTGCGGATGATCGGGTTTATCAACGATCTGGTCTATTACGGAGTGTGGTCCACCGCGATGCTGCCGCCCGGCGGGGTCCTGCGCGGGGGGCATCCGGCGTTGTGGACCGTGCTAATCCCGGCGGGGGGTGCGGTTGTGATCGGCATTATGGCGCGTTACGGATCAGAGAAGATCCGGGGGCATGGGATTCCCGAGGCGATCGAGGCGATCATGCTCGGCGGGGCGAAGCTCGATCTGAAGGTCGCGATTCTCAAGCCGATTTCCTCGGCGATTTCGATCGGCACCGGTGGGCCGTTCGGGGCGGAGGGGCCGATCATCATGACGGGCGGGGCGGCGGCCTCGTTGCTCGCGCAATGTTTTTCGCTGACCGATGCCGAGCGCAAGACGCTGCTGGTGGCCGGGGCGTGTGCGGGGATGACGGCGGTGTTCGGCACGCCGGTTGCCGCGATCCTGCTCGCCATCGAGTTGCTGCTGTTCGAACTCAAGCCGCGCAGCGTGCTGCCGGTGGCGGTGGCCTGCATCACCGCGGCGATCGAACGGCGGTTCGTGCTGACCCCGGCGCCGCTGTCTCCGTTCAGTGGCGGTGTGGTGATCGACCCCGTGCATGCACTCGGGTGGATCGGGCTCGGGCTCGTCGCGGGGCTGGGCTCGGCGTTGCTGACGATCATGGTGTACGGGGCGGAGGACTGGTTCGAGAAGCTGCCGATCCATTGGATGTGGTGGCCGGTTCTGGGCGGGATCGTCGTGGGGATCGGCGGATGGTTCGATCCGCGCGCGCTGGGGGTTGGGTATCCGGACATTGCGCGTCTGCTGGCGGGGACACTGTTCGGCGGGGCGGCGATCCGGCTGCTGCTGGTCAAGGGCGTGATCTGGGCGGTGGCGTTGGGGTCTGGGACGTCGGGCGGGGTGCTAGCGCCGCTGCTGATCATGGGCGGGGCGCTCGGGGCGGTGGCGGCGCCGATCATGCCGCATGCCGCGCCGGGGTTCTGGGCGGTGGTGGGGATGGCGGCGATGATGGGCGGGACGATGCGTGCCCCCCTCACCTCCACCCTGTTCGCGGTCGAACTGACTGGCAATCACCTAATTCTGTTGCCGGTGATCGCCGCGAGCATGGCCAGCATGGGGGTGACGGTGCTGTTGATGAAGCGCTCGATCCTGACGGAGAAGATCGCGCGGCGGGGGCATCATCTGACCCGGGAGTACAGTATCGATCCGCTGGCGGTGGCGCGGGCGGGCGAGATCATGGCCGCGCCGGCGGAGACGCTGGGTGTGGAGATGAGTGTGGGGGATGCGATCGATCTGTTCGTCGGCGGCGGGGCGCGGCATCGGTCGTATCCGGTGGTGGATGCGGGGGGGCGACCGGTCGGGCTGGTCTCGCGGGCGGATGTTCTGGCGTGGATCGGCGGGGCGGTGGCGCGTGAGGTCACGCTCGGCACGGCGGTGGGATCGCGCCCCTTGCCGACCGCGTGGCGCGGCGAAATGGCAATCACGGTGGCGGGACGGATGATGACCGGTGACACGCCGCGGATACCGGTGATCGACGATGACGGGCGGATCTGCGGGATCATTTCGCGCGCGGATCTGTTGCGCGTGCATCATCGGGTGATCGCGGCGGAGACCCTGCGGGAGCGGTTTTTTTTCACCCGGCGCGGCGCGGGACGGGGTGCTGTTGCGGGCACGGCGGCGGGGCGTGTGCCGCCGACGGCTGCGCAGGAGGTCATCGAACGGGTATGAAGATCGCAACGATACGCGAGGGAGAGAATTTTGTCCGCACCGGCGTGGCCTGACACCGTACGGCGCCCGCTCGTCGAGCGGCTGCGGATGCTCACACCGCGCTTGTCCGGCGTGCGGATGCTGGATCGGATATTGGCCAGTCTCGGGGCGTTGGCGGGGATCGGGCTGACCGGGTTTCTGTGCGCGGTGATGGTGGATCATCGGCTCGATCTCGATCTGCCGCTGTTGGTAGCGCCGATCGGGGCGTCGTCGGTCCTGGCGTTCGCGGTGCCGGCGAGTCCGATGGCGCAGCCGTGGGCGATCGTCGGCGGCAATACGATTTCGGCGCTGGTGGGGGTTGCCGTGGCGCGCGTCATCGGTGATCCGATGGTTGCGGCGGGGGTGGCGGTGGCGCTGGCGATCGGGGCGATGTCGCTGTTGCGATGCCTGCATCCGCCGGGGGGTGCTGCCGCGCTGACGGCGGTGCTGGGCGGATCGGCGGTGACATCGGCCGGATTTGCGTTCGCCTTCGTGCCGATGGGGTTGAACTCTCTCGTGCTCGTTGCGCTGGCGTGGGTGTTTCATCGCGGCTCGCGGCATTCGTATCCGCATCGCGCAGCGGCGGTGACGGCAAATGTTCATGGTACGAACGATCGGCCGGCGGAGATGCGGGTGGGATTTCAGGAGGCGGATCTCAAGGGTGCGCTCGATGATTTCGGCGAGACGTTCGACATCTCGCAGGACGATCTGGACCGGCTGATCCGGCGGGTCGAGACGCGGGCGTTCGAGCGGACCCATGGCGATGTGCGATGCGGCGACATCATGTCGCGCGATGTCGTTCACGTCGATGAGGGGACGGGCACGGATGTGGCTCTGGCGCTGCTGCTGGATCATGACGTGCGGGTCCTGCCGGTAATCGGGCGCGGGGGGCGTGTGACAGGGATCGTGGGATTTCGGCAGCTGGCACAGCGGGGCGGGACGATGATCGATGTGATGAGCGAGCCGGCGACCGGATTTGCGGATCAGGCCGCGTCGAGCCTGCTCGGGCCGCTCACCGATGGACGGCATCATGCCGTGTTGATCGTGGATCGGGACGGTCGGTTGACGGGGATCGTGACGCAGACCGATCTGCTGGCGGCGCTGACGCGTTCGGGCAATGTCAGATTGCTTGGGTGAGGTGCGATTGATCTGGGTCACGCCAGCAGGAGGCCACGTTTGCGGCCTCATCGGCCCAGAGTGAAAATGCGTCGGCCCGACCATGGCGGAATGATCGAGTGGAGAGAGGGTGGCGTTTCGGGCGGAACAGGTTGACGATCTGGTCGGGAGTGGCAAGAAATCTCGGGCTTAGCCGGCGGACATGAACCGGCCCATGATCTTCTCCCGTCGTCTCGTATGGCGATTCGCGGCTTCGATCCTGTTATTCAGCTGCTTGCGGGACCGATGATCGGCACTGCGGCAGTCGTTGCGGAGAGCAACATCGTAGCTCCTAATCTTGTCGCTTACCAAGGCGCGTGGCCGCCCCCATCGGCACATTAGCTTGCGGAGAAACCGTCGGGCAGCCTCGGCATCGCGGTGTTTCTGAACCACGATGTCCAGCATGTCACCCCGGCCATTAACGGCACCTCATAGCCGATGCGCTTCACTGTCGAAGGTGATCACCATCTCGTCAGTATGCCATATGTCGCCCGCCGGTGGCCTGTCGCGCCGGATCCGTGCTGCGATCTGCGGCTCGAACCGATCGACCCATACCCGGATCGTCTCGTAGCTCACCGTCACACCGGGTTCCGCCAGTAAATCCTCAACGTCCCGTAGGCTCAGGTTAAACCGGTAATTGCTCCAGACCGCATAAGTGATCACCAATCGCGGGAATCGATATCCCTTCAATCTCAAAGTCGACGTCAAATCCATCATTCCAAAGTGCTGAGGGCAGCGGGCGGTAACGTCAAGCTGACAATGCCAGAGTAACGGCTGTCGATGATACTATCCGGTTTTTTCCGGTTTAACCTTGATCTTCTTCTAAGCGGGCCAAATCCGCCAAATCTTTCTGGCGCTGCCGCGTGCGGCGTTTGTAGCTGGCCTGATTTTTTGTGCATTCCAGAATATGCGGGCTCCCGCGTCGAATGGTGGCCGTTAGGACGTCGCAATCATTCTCGCGGATCGTCGACTCGACGTGGCTGCGATCGTGCTGGGCGGCCTTGAAATTCCAGGTCTTGGCTTCCGGATCGGCGAGGAACCGGCTGAGTTCCACGCAATAGCGGCAACTGCAGGAGAGTTTGCTGTCCCGCGCCCAATCAGTCGGCGGTGCCAGTGGTTCGGCAATCCTGATGCGCAAATGTGCAACGCATGCGCTACGCAAACGAGCCACCGCTGGTGCCTGCGCGATCACTGAGTGGATGAGTGCCAGGCTGGCGGGAACCAGAACGCTGTCCGCGCCGTAGGTCGCCGGCCGGCTCAGGAAAACGCCAGCCGCGCGCTCGGCCAATGCAGCGTCGATTTGGCAGAGCGCGGTCAGTGCATCGATCACCAGTTGGGGCTCGACTGGGGGCGGCTGTTGCCAGGATGGAAGCTCCACCTTCCGCGTTGAGTCTCCTGGAAGGGTTGCCATTAAAGCGAAGGCCGCGGGCCTCATCTCAAATTCACCGAGTGCCGCGGAAACGGTGCACGCCAGCAGCCCGGCCCCAATCGCGGCACTGGTACTGTTGGCAACGAGCCGTTCCAGTAATTCGGCGGCGCGCGATGACGGCAGACGTCGCAAACTCTGTGCGATTTGTTCGTTGTCCGACAGATCAAAAAGACCGCCGGCAAAGATCGCGCTCAGAAAGTCATCGGTGCGTGCGATATCGCCCAGTCGGCCCAGCAACTCGAGCACCGTTGCACCTGCTTTTGGCACATTTCGAGCATGCCTGATTTCACGCGGCCAGTCGGCCAGCATATAGCCGGTAAGCTCATGGGCCTCTGCACGAATCGGAGACTCCGGGTCCTCGCCCGCCTTCGCCCATGCCTGCGTCAGTTGCGTCAGATAGGGCAGTGTGGCTTGCAGCCCACCCTGGTTCAGTACCGCCAGCCGCCTGTGGCTTGGCCAGAGCACCAAAGCCGCGCGGCGATAGCTGCGCTCGAAGGATGCGCCCTCATTGCCGGTTGCCTCCCGGAAATTCTCTTCGTCGGGGGCCAAGTCTGCCAGCGCGCCCGGCGGGGAAATTTCATCTTCTGAGATTGGCAGTTCGCCGACCGCAGCCTCGATGCTCGCCGGGTGGCGCCAGTGTAACAATCTCTCCTCACGCTCATAGACTTCGCCGGCTTCGAAATCGTCATTGTTATCATCGTCGCTGTGCCGGTAGCGCCGGCGATAATCCCCGGTATATTCTGCGGTCCCACTCTCCTCGATCGACAAGAGGGCCAGATGTAAATCACATTGGGTCCTGCCGGCAGCTGCAAGTAGCGTGGACGCTCTGGCGGCGTCGGCGCCCTTCAGTGCCGCGAAGGACAGGTTCTCAGGGGTATAACTATGTTCCAGCAGATAGATCACCTTTTCTGGCGAAGCCTCCTCTGGCCGTTTTTTTTGCTCGCTCCAGTCCCCTAACAGCCCGCAGATCCGCGCCTGCTCGGCGGTGTAGATTGGCGGAACGGGCTGCGTGCCGCGTCCACAGCGCGATAAATTATAAACCAGGGTCAACCGGCAACCGGAAGTTACCGGCAGCACCTCATGCACACAGTCGGCATAAAAGGCGGCAAAGGCAGCTTCAGAGGGTTCATTGAGGTGAGACTCTATCCGCGCTTCCCGCCCCGCGTGGCGTATAATGAGGTCGCCGCCTGTATGGATCGACGGCAGTTCAATGATCAGGGTCGCAAACATTCCCGGAATTTTCTCGCTGTCGCGATGGTTCACGAAGAAGCTGCCTTCGTCGTAGACGAGCAGTTTGTAGAATTCCGCTGTCACCTTGCCCGTGACGCCAAGTCCCTCGGCGGCACGCGCCACAATGGCATCCAGCGTGCGTGCCCAACCACTTCCCCTGATGCGGACCCGGTCCGGGTTGAGCTGCCAGCTTCGCCTTACCGCCACATCCACCAACGTCTGCTCACCACGACCGTAGGGTGCGCGCTCTGCCATCCCGATCAGCTGCGCCGCTTGCGACGGCAGCAATGGCAAAGCGATCGGCCCGATGCCGACAACGTCCAAGCCAGGCGCTGCAATCTCATGTATTCCATGAGCGAAGAAATCGCCGCAGCGTTGAATCAACCCCATCACCGCGGCGAGGTCCTTCGTGATCGATACCATTTCTGCTCCCCTGGTTCATGCAGTTTCGCACATGCTATGCCATAAATTGCGTAGTGTTTTAAACCGCATGCGGCGCAAACTATGGCGAACTTCATCATAGAAATTCGCATAAACTGTGATACGATCACGTAGCTTGTTTTCAAAATATGAGCATTGTCGGGTGATCAATCTTGTCCCTGGCGTCTATGTTAATCGCGTGTGCGAAACTGCACGAAGCAGGGGAGCAGAAATGGTGTCGATCACGAAGGACCTCGCCGTGTTGCGGTCGGGGGTGGATCGGTATCTGGCATTCTATCGGTTCCACTAGTGATCTCCGGCGGAGGTCAGCCAAAACGGGGAGTCGATAGAGTGGGGAGGTAAGATAGGGGCTTTGAAATCTATCTTTTTAAAAACACCGGTCTGGGATCACATCGGATGATGGATAAAGCCCTCGCGGCCTGTACGATCTGCTATCGGCATAACGGACAGGTAAGCAGATGACTGATTTCACGAGCGGGCTTGCGCGGCGGGCGGCGAATTACCAGGCGCTGACACCGTTGTCGTTTCTCAGGCGAACGGCTTCGGTCTGGCCCGAGCGGGTTGCCGTCATTCACGGTACGGTTCGATTCACCTGGCATGAAACGGCGGCGCGCTGCCGGCGGTTGGCGTCGGCGCTGGTGGCGCGGGGGATCGGGCCGGGGGATGTCGTTGCGGTGATGGCACCGAACGTGCCGGCGCTGCTGGAGGCGCATTTCGGTGTACCGATGGCCGGCGCAGTGCTGGCAACGCTGAACGTGCGGCTCGATGCCGGGACGATCGCCTATTGTCTGCGCCATGGCGAGGTGAAACTGTTGCTGAGCGACACCGAGTTCGCGCCGGTGATCCGCGCGGCGCTTGCGGAACTCGGCGATGCAGCGCCGGTCGTGGTGGATATCGCGGATGCCACGGTGCCGGGCGGGGCGCGGCTTGGCGCTATCGAGTACGAGGACCTGCTGGCATCGGGCGATGCGAATTTCACGCCGGTTCTGCCGGGCGAAGAGTTTTCGGCGATCAGCCTGAATTATACGTCCGGCACCACGGGCCGGCCGAAGGGCGTGGTCTATCATCATCGTGGTGCCTATCTGAATGCCCTCGGCAATGCGGTGACCTGGGATATGGGGCACCACCCGGTCTATCTGTGGACGCTGCCGATGTTTCATTGCAACGGCTGGTGCTTTCCCTGGACCGTGACGCTGCTGGGCGGCACGCATGTGTGCCTGCGGCGCGTGGATGCGGCATCGATCGGCGCGGCGGTTGCCGCCCATGGCGTCACGCACCTTTGCGGCGCGCCGGTGGTGATGGGGATGATGTTGAACGCGCCGGCCGCCGTTCGCGCCCAATTCGCCGATCGCGGGTTGCACATGATGACGGCAGGTGCGCCGCCGCCGGCCGCGGTGATCGAGGGGATGGAGGCGCTGGGGATCGCATTGTCGCATGTCTATGGACTGACCGAGACCTACGGGCCGGTGACGGTTTGCGCCTGGAACGATGCGTGGGACGGGCGCGACCAAAGCGAACGCGCGGCGTTGCGGGCGCGCCAGGGCGTGACCTATCCGGTGCAGGAGGCGCTAGGCGTCTTCGACCGCGAGACCGGGGCGGCGGTGCCCGCCGATGGTGTAACCTTGGGCGAGGTGCGGACGCGCGGCAATATCACCATGATGGGGTATCTCAAGGATGCGGCAGCGAGCGAGGCCGCATTCGCGAACGGATGGTTCGCCTCCGGCGATCTCGGCGTGATCCATCCCGATGGTTATGTCGAACTCAAGGACCGCCTCAAGGACATTATCATTTCGGGGGGCGAGAATATTTCTACCATCGAGGTCGAGACGGTGCTGTATCGACATCCCGCGGTGCTCGAAGCCGCCGTGGTTGCCGCCCCTGATCCGCAATGGGGCGAAGTGCCCTGCGCCTTCGTGACCCTGCGGCCGGACATGACGGCGGGCGAGGCCGAGATCATCGACTGGTGCCGCGCGCGGATGGCGCGGTTCAAGGCGCCGAAACGGGTGGTGTTCGGCGAATTGCCGAAGACCTCGACCGGCAAGGTCCAGAAATTTTCGCTCCGTGAGCGAGCGCGGGCCGGGAGCGCGGCACCATGAGCGAACCGCCGATCAGCGCCTTTGCCGTGCCGGATATCGTGGATCTGCCCGCTGATGTGAGGGCCAGGATTCTTTCCGTGCAGGAGAAGGCGGGATTCGTACCGAACGTGTTTCTGGCGCTGGCGCATCGGCCGGATGAATTCAGGGCGTTCTTTGCCTACCACGACGCTTTGATGCTGCGCGCGGGCGGGCTCAGCAAGGCGGAGCGCGAGATGATCGTCGTTGCGACCTCCGGCGCCAATCATTGTCTTTACTGCGTTGTGGCGCACGGAGCACTCCTGCGGATCTATGCCAAGGACGCCGAGATCGCAGATCGGCTCGCCGTCAATCCAGGCAAAGCCGCACTGTCGGCACGGCAGTCCGCGATGATCGCCTATGCGATGAAGGTGGCGACGCGCTCGCACGAAATTGTGCCGCAGGATCATGCTGCGCTGCGCGAGGCGGGGTTCGATCATGAGGATATCTGGGATATCGGCGCGATCGCCGGATTTTTTGGCCTGTCGAACCGGTTAGCGAACATGAGCTTCATGCAGCCGAACGCGGAGTTCTTCACGATGGGGCGGACGCCGAAACTTGCGGGCTGAGATGCCGGTTGCCATACTCGGCCGATGGACCTTGGTGCTGTCGAGACTGCTTCCGAACCGTTGCTGATCGAACGCGATGCGCGCGGTGTGCTGACGCTCACGCTCAACCGCCCCCGGCGCTATAATGCGCTGTCGGATGATCTGCTCGCGGCGCTGACGCGCGCGATCGGGCACGTCGCGGCGGACCGGACGGCGCGCGTCGTCGTGCTCGCGGCCAGGGGCGCGGCGTTTTCGGCCGGGCATGACCTGCATGAAATGATGGCGCGGCATGAGGCGGCCGAGCACCGCGACCTGTTCGAACGGTGCAGCGCGGTGATGCTCGGGTTGCAGGCGCTGCCGGTGCCGGTGATCGCCAAGGTGCAGGGCATCGCGACGGCGGCCGGGTGCCAGCTCGTGGCAAGCTGCGATCTGGCGATCGCCGCGGCTTCGGCACGGTTTGCGGTGTCGGGGATCAATCTCGGCCTGTTCTGCTCGACCCCCAGCGTCACCCTCGCCCGGACAGTGCCGCGCAAGCCGGCGCTGGAAATGCTGTTGACCGGCGAGATGATCGATGCAGCCGAAGCGGAGCGCCGGTTCCTGATCAACCATGCGGTACCGGACGATACGCTGGATGCAGCGGTCGACGCACTAGTGGCGCGGATTCTGGAAAAACCGAAGGTGGCGCTCGAAATCGGCAAGAGGCAGTTCTACCGACAGGTAGAATTGGGCACCGAGGCCGCCTATCAGGTGGCGGGCGAAGCGATGGCCTGCAACATGACCGACCCTGCCGCACGGGATGGCATCACACGATTTCTCGACAAGCGTCGACTCAGAGCACTATAATCTGCAAGCATTGTCAAGTTGTTTGAAATGGACTGGGTGTTTAGCACGATTATGTCTTGTTGAGATCGGTTCGTGCATAATTACACCGAATTTTGGTTTATTTCAGTCATATAATTTTAGCACCCAGTGTATGCTCAGATCAACTTGACAGTGCCGGCAGAATGTATACTCGCAAACGTTGTTCCGTTGTAGCGAGAGTCAGTGATGCACAGGGCGGATCGCGAGATCGACGGATTTGAGAGTTCGGAACGCCCGTTCCACCCGTGAGAGATCATTGTAGGCCGACACGGGTTCGGTCTCGCTCATGACGTCCGCGCTGACACTGGTGCGGATGACATAGATGCCGTTGAGGGCCGACTGCACAAGGAATTCAAGTGCCGGTTTGAGATGCGGACGTTTCTTCCGCTGCCGTAGCCATCATCATTATGCCAACATGATGATCACGACTGCCGTGAGAGTCTGTTGGCATATGCATTTCACATCCAATTTACCGATGGCATAGGCCGTTAGCGGCCTAAAAATTTACAGCAGACGCGTGCGTCCATACTGGAAGGAGGCGATTCGATGAAATACGTCACACGACGCGCGGGCGGTTACATCATCGGGGCTCTGGCCGCACTCGCTCTTTCAGGATGTGCTTATTCGCCAGGTTACGGCTATAATTCGGGTTATGGAACAACACTCAATTACGGATCGGGCTATCAGTTAGCGCCCAGCTATGGGTATAATCCAGGATTTGGTTACGGCGACGGTGGATATTCCAGTTTTGGTTTTGGTTTCTTTAACAACAATTATGGAAATTTTAATGGTCCGCCCCCTCCGCCGGGTCCTGACGAGCCACCCCCAGGACCGGGGCCGGGTAGACCTCCTCCGGGCCCAGGGTTTGGCGGACCACCCCCAGGACCAGGCCCTGGCGGACCACCTCCAGGACCGGGACCGGGTGGACCTCCTCCGGGACGAGGGCCAAGCGGGCCACCCCCAGGACCAGCGCCTAGCGGACCACCTCCAGGACCGGGACCGGGTGGACCTCCGCATCATTAATTCCGGACCAGTGACGATAAGCGGGCAGCAAAATCTGTTCGCCCTGCCGCCCTGTCTGAGGCCCTATTGTTGATGGAAATTCGTGACGACAACATGCGGACATGATCTCGCCATTATCATATTCCAAGGAATGTTTTACGAGTTGGGATAATCTCTCCCGGTTTGAGAATCGGGAAACTTGAACGTAATACCAATGACAAAGAAGAGTAAAGTGACAAAATATAGAATACTAATTGCAAGTAGCGTTGCTTTTGGGTTGGGATTAGGATTCGTTACCCTCCCTTCCGCCAGGGCACAAAGTGCTTACTTCAACTTCGATTTTAATAGTCCTGGATTTAATCTTGGTTTCTGGGATCCGCCAGCCCCCTATTTGCCGTACTATACTGCTCCGTTGTACGCACAGTACGAAATGTGGTACTACTATCCACAATTTTATTATCGATATTATAATGCACCACCCCCTCCGCCTCCCCCCGGCGCACCTCCACCGCCCCCA
>NZ_JBMFGY010000086.1:0-13398 GCF_049977125.1 Acidiphilium sp.
CAGGGAATCAAGAGCCACGAGGCCGGTCAACCGAATTTTAGGTCAGGCTCTCAGCGGGGTTGTGACTCGTGAATTTCGCTCTCGATGATCTGTTGTCTTTGCGGGTCTAAGGTTTCAGATTGGGCTAATTTCAGAAAATGATGTGACTTTTTATCGTTCTGCGGGACTCCAAATCCTGATTCATATGCGATCGCCAATGCCAGATCAGCCTTTGAATTGTGGTTATTGGCCGCCATTTGCCACCAATACGCAGCGATCCGGCTATCGCGGTGCACGTTTAGGCCGCGTGCATATAATGCCCCGAGATCAAATTGTGCGCGAGTGTTTCCCATTTGTGCGAGGTGGCGCAAAACAGTTCGACCCTGTTTCGCGACGTTGGCGTCAGAAGATCCTGATGCGTGGAATAAAGCCCGATCAAGTAGAGCCTGACGATTTCCAGCGTGGACCGCATCATCCAACCAACGGAGAGCGATCCGACGATTTACTGCTACTCCCTCTCCGCGTCGATAAACTTCCGCGATTTCGATCTCGGCGGTAGTGTTGCCGCTGCGGGCGGCGCGTTGCAGCCAAAACAAGCGCCGACGCTGTGAAACTGCATTAGCATAAAGAGGATTCGGCATCGAAGCCAATTGAAGTTGTGCTATCGACAGACCCCTTTCTGCTGCAATTCGATACCATCGGCGCGCGGCCTGAACGTCGATTTTGCCGATAGCGCCGTCTTGGTAAAACTGTCCGAGATAAAACGCACCTTCTGCGGAACCCTGCTTGGCGGCGAGGTTATAATAATGAGCGGCTCTAGAAAGATTTCGTTTTACGCCCACACCGCGGTCGTACATAATCCCGAGATTGACGTTGGCTCGGGCGTCACCATCAGCCGCAGCGATAGCAAAATTCGTCCTTGCTAGATGATAGTTAATGGGGGTACCTCGACCGAACAGATAGGCGTCCGCGAGACCAAAAAACGCTGGCCCGAAGCCGGATATTGAAGCTTGTCTATATAGAGCCACAGCGATGGCCGCTTCAGAAGCAGACTGACCAAAATAGAAATTTCCAATCTCAGTTGTAGCTTGGGGTGAATGTACCAGGACTTTGACAGCTGTGAATGTTTTGGGTTCGATCCCACTAAAATGCCTCCGTTTTGATATCGACCACAAGCGTTCAAGATCAGTCAGGGCCACCGAATCTCCGTGCTTTGCCGACTCGCCAAGCCAGAAGGCGGCTTTTCCAAGTGCTTCTTTGTTGGTTACATCCTGAGACTCAATTTCGCCAAGTAACCGTTGCGCCACAACGTCTCCCTGGAGAGCGGCTAAATGGAGCCAGTGCCGCGCGCTAAGTTGGTCAATGTGCGAGTTTCCGTGGAGGGCGATAATACCCAGATCTCGCTGGGCGATAGCATCACCGTCGTGGGCACCTTGATGTATCCATTGTAACGCTGCCGTTCGCTGCGTCGGAGTTTGAGCCTGGATATATTGAGTTGTTCCGAGCAGTGTTGCGGCCGCGGCAATTCGGCCTGCCGCAGCTTTTCTCAGGTATTGGACGGCTAGTTGACGGTTTTGCAACACACCGCAGCCGAAATAGTTAGCCTCCCCGAGATAGAATATCGCTAATGCATCTCCGCGTGATGCCGCCACTTGATATTTTCGCAGGTCGTTGGCAAAATCCGCTGGCAATCGAACAACACATCCTTTGTGAAGCACTCCCGTCTGTCCTGGTTCGTCAAGGGATGTATGAGTTGCCGCGGCATTGACGGCTTTCGGGACAGTTGCTGCGATTGCGCTATTTGGCACAAAAACAAAAATAATGGCCACAAGAAACGCCACCAGACAGCATATTAGTCTCATTTGGGATGGCCTAGTTAGGTACATGTGATGGGTTTCTGTTCTGTTAGTGCGGTAGTCAAGGGTTGTTTCGTTTGCGCTTAGCCTTAATCTCACTCAAAAGGCTTAAATCATGATTATGCGGCTTTGATGGTTGGAGCAAGGCGATCAGAGGGATATCAAGACATGGTTGCGCACTTTGTGTGTGACTCATTCATGATGAATCTGATACACTTTTTTTAAAGGTATAATAGCTTACCGCCGTTGATCGCGTCGGCAGCCATCAGAGTCGATCCCGCCGAACTCCCTCGCTAGATGCGCCGTCCCCGTGCCTGCTTAGCTGGCTATCTGAATAACCTCTCCCTTGGTCACGTCATTGCACGCGCCAATAATGATCAAACAACTTTACATTTTGTGGACTGGCCGCCTAGAATAATAAAATGATAGAAATTGACCGCTCTGCAACACAATCGGTCGGCCAGCGAATACGCGGACTCCGTCTGAGAAATAATATGACCCAGGGTCAGTTTGCTGCCCTGATTGGCGTGTCGCGCTCGGCGATCGCCCAGTGGGAAACCGATCGCGCCAACCTGTTACAAGAAAATCTTCAACGAATTGCAAAGGTGCTTGATACGTCTCCTGGCTATCTGGCAACCGGTGACACCGGCGTTCTTCTGGACGACGAGTTGTCATTAATCGAACTCTATCGCGCCTGTGAGCCCAAAGATCGTCAACTCTTGCTGTCCACCGCAAAACGACTGACCAGTTGACCAGCGATATCACCCCAATTGTCGGGTCGTTTTAATGGCCTGCCGTTGCGTGCCGGTCGCGATGGGCGGCAGTTTTAGCGCGCCTTGCGCAGCATCGTCCTTGGTGCCCGCTGTAATTTCCTCCATTGGTATCGGCACCTGGAATCCCGGATTGTGAGCCGTGAGGGCGCCCATCTCGAATTGCTACGGCGTCGGCCAGCATGATCATCCCTCTTGATTCTGCGATCACCGGCATCACTGAAGCTGCCGGTTGGGTACGGCCCCTGTTGGGGTTCTGGTTGCTCTGGGCCAGAAACGAATTGCAGACGGGCGTCCGATAAATGGGCCATAATACAACCCTTAGTTGCACAATTGTTCTTTTGGTTCGAGAAACCTAACGCGTGTTAGGAACAAATTAAGAAATTCGTATTATAAAATAGTATATCATCGAAATATGTGCCATTCTACCTATAGTCGTATTCCAGACTGAAAACGGTATTCCCTAACATAGTTTAGAACTTTAAGAGAACATTTGCTCGCCTCAATCCCCATCCTTGGGTTCGAGCATTTACCCATCAT
Source organism: Acidiphilium sp. (assembly GCF_049977125.1). Taxonomy (NCBI): domain Bacteria; kingdom Pseudomonadati; phylum Pseudomonadota; class Alphaproteobacteria; order Acetobacterales; family Acidocellaceae; genus Acidiphilium; species Acidiphilium sp. The sequence goes on from NZ_JBMFGY010000086.1 coordinate 3,146, forward strand.
TTTACCCATCATATTGAATCGCATGGGATCCCGGTCATTCCGGACCCTGAGTCGGCTTCCCGGAAGCGGACATCGCATAGCTATCGGTACTGCTGGGCGGCGACGCGCCCATGCCGGTCGTTCAACGCCTCTGATTGTCGGAAGGATAGCGGGCGTAGAGTGCAACCCTGGTCATCGCGTCGGTTCCATCGTCAGTCCTCGCATCGCTCCAGCGGGCGACCGTCGTTAGCCGCATTCAACCGTTCGAATGCTTCCCGCGCCATTTGCCGGCCGATTAATCGGGCGATCTACAGGACCGCTGCGTCGACCCGGTGCCTGGCCACGCCATTGAGGCTGTCGTTCGCTGTCGGCGGCTTTCCGTCGTCGGCAGCGCGATCCTCATCCTCGATCATCGTCGATCCTCGTCTGAGAAAATCTTGATCGAGAGTCAGACGTGGGCTTGACGCGGCGGCCAGTCAATGAAAAAAGTCAGCTTATATCAGACATTTACGGCGTATTCTAACGTACTGCGGGTGGTTTTCTCGGGCTTCAGCGTATTGCCGGATACAAAAGACAGCCCTGAATTTTTTGTGCCCATTCTTGATATGTACGCCTTATTGGCGTACTTGTGTAGCAGTGATGACGTAGGAGCGTCAGATGAGCCAAACTGCTGAAGTGAAACGAGACCGCATGCATCTGCGGTTGGACTCAAAGGCCAAGCGCACACTTGAGCGGGCAGCGGCATATGAGGAAACGAGCGTGAGCGATTTCGTGCTGGCGAACGCGGTGGCGGCGGCGGAGCGGGTGATTGAGTCGCATGAGAAGATCACCCTTTCGGCGCGGGATTGGGATATCTTCTATGACGCCCTGATCAACCCGCCGGAGCCAAACGCTAAACTGAAGGAGGCTGCGCGCCGCTATCGCGAACGTGTCGGTGAATGAGCGGTCTCTGGTCATCGAGCCGCTCGCTTCGCACCATGACCGCACAGCTTTCTCGTGCGGGGAATTAGCTCTCGACACCTACCTTCAACGCCAAGCCTCTCAGGATATCCGGCGGCGCGTGGCCCAGGTGTTCGTGGCGATAGGCGACGTAGCTGAGCAGATCGCTGGTTATTACAGTCTAAGCGCCGCGAGTTTCGAAAAGGACGAATTGCCGTCGGCCTTGGCAAAGCAACTCCCGCATTATCCCGTGCCAGCAGCCATGCTCGGCCGTCTCGCAATCGATCGAGAGCAGCAAGGGCGCGGGCTTGGCGAGACCTTGCTGCTCGACGCAATCCGCCGCGTCGTCCGGGCGAGCACGATGCTGGCAGTGTATGCCATCATTGTCGATGCCAAGACCGATGGTGCTCAGGCGTTCTATGAGTGCTATGGTTTTCGTGCCTTTTCAAGCGAGCCGCGACGCCTCTTCCTGCCACTGGAGACCTTCGAAAAGCTCGGGTTGTAGGTCGGTCATTGATGGCTTTCCAAGCCCTGATTTCCTACAGGTGCATGGCCCGCCTGTCGTGGCGCATGGACCCGGTCTCTCGAAGTACACCCAGATTGAAAGGCTCAATACGATCACTCGCGCAGACGATATAGCTCGGCAGATTGTTACCCTAAAGGATCGGCTGATTGCGCTCGATCAGGAACGGTCCGAAATAGCCGAGCGATTGGGTATGCTTGAGCGGACAACGGCGCAGCAGGAGGTCAAACTGCCGGCGTGCGCTGGCGCCGTTACCATGAACTCTCCGACAGCTGCGAAGATCGCACTTTTTCGTGCGCTATTTCGCGGCAGAGAGGATGTGGTGCCGCGGCGGTGGGAAAACCCAAAGACAGGGAGGACCGGCTACGCGCCCATGTGCCGGAACGAGTGGGTCCGCGGGGTTTGCGGTAAGCCGCAGATCAAATGCGGAGAATGCCCAAATCAGGCATTCGTCCCTGTCGGAGACGACATCGTTCGTTCGCATCTTGCAGGGAAATCAGCCGGGAACTCGGTGGACTTGACCTTGGGCGTCTATCCCATGCTCCCGGACGAAACATGCAGCTTCCTTGCCGCCGATTTCGACAAGAAGTCCTGGATGCAGGATGTTGCCGCATTCCGCGACACTGCGCGGACGAAGGGCGTTCCAATCGTCATCGAACGATCACGGTCTGGCAATGGCGCGCATGCCTGGATTTTCTTCGCTGAGCCGGTGTCAGCGGAGGACGCCAGACGCCTCGGCTCACTTTTGGTTACGGCGACGATGGATCGCTGCCCTGATATCGGCTTCGATTCCTACGATCGGTTTTTCCCGAGCCAGGACACTATGCCGGCCGGTGGGTTCGGCAATCTGATCGCTCTGCCACTTCAGAACCGGCCGCGCGAGAACGGCAACAGCGTCTTTGTCGATGATGACTTCCGCCCTTACGAAGACCAGTGGGCGTATCTGTCAACGATCAGGCGGCTATCGCGCGGCGAACTGATGTCGATCGTGGCTGAAGCTGCCGCCACGGGCCAGATTATCGGCGTGCGGCTTTCTTCGACGGAAGAGAACGACGAGCCTTGGGCTGCGCTACCGTCCCGCCGCATCAAGGAGTTACCGATTGAGGGCGAGCTTCCCCGTTCGGTCGAGATCGTGCTGGGCAATCAGGTCTATATCGACCGATTGAAGCTCCCCCCGACTCTCGTGAATCGCATCGCGCGGCTGGCGGCATTCCAGAACCCCGAGTTCTATGCGGCGCAGGCCATGCGCCTGCCGACGTTTGGCAAGCCGCGCATCATCTCCTGTAGCGAACTGTTCTCGAAACATGTCGCCCTCCCAAGGGGATGCCTCGACGACCTGTTGAGCCTGCTCGCCGACGCGGGCATCGTCGCCGCGCTGCGCGACGAACGCCAGAGAGGGCGGCAAATCGGGACACGGTTTCTCGGAGAACTAACGCCAGAACAAAATGAAGCTGTCGTGTCCCTTCTCCCGCACGAAACCGGGGTGCTCGCAGCGACCACGGCATTCGGCAAGACCGTCATCGCCGCGAAAATGATCGCGGCGCGGGATCGAAATACCCTGGTCCTCGTTCACCGTCGGCAGATTCTCGATCAATGGGTCGCGCGTCTTCAAACCTTTCTGGATATTTCGCCGAACACGGTCGGCGTTATCCATGGCGGGAAGAAGAAGCCGACGGGGAATATCGATGTAGCCCTCATGCAGAGCTTGATACGACAGGGTGTCGTCTCGGATCTAGTCGCCGGTTACGGGCATGTGGTTGTCGATGAGTGCCATCACCTTTCCGCCGTGGGCTTCGAGGCCATCGCGCGCGAGGCCAAGGCCCAATACGTCCTTGGTCTTTCCGCGACGGTTACGCGGAAAGATGGCCATCACCCGATTATCTTCATGCAATGCGGCCCAATCCGTCATCGCGTCGATGCCAAAAAGCAGGCCACCGCTCGGCCCTTCGATCATAAGGTTGTTTTTCGGCGCACGGAGTTCAGGTTCGCCCGGAGCAGTCTTGATGAAAAGCCGACCATCCACGAGCTTTATGCAGGTCTCGCTCAAGACCCGGCACGGAACAATCTCATCTTCGATGACATCTTGTCAGCTCTGGAAGCAGGGCGCTCGCCAGTGGTCATCACCGAACGTAAGGATCATCTCGACCTATTGGCAGATCGCCTGTCGAAGTTCGCAAAGAATGTCATCGTTCTCCGTGGCGGAATGAGTGCTCGCCAGTTACGGACGACAACCGAATCCCTTGCCGCAATTCCGGCGGACGAGGAACGGATTCTGGTGGCGACGGGTCGCTATCTGGGCGAGGGATTCGACGACGCTCGGCTCGACACCCTATTTTTGACCATGCCGATTTCTTGGCGCGGTATCCTTGCTCAATATGCCGGTCGGCTCCACCGCTTGCATTCCGCGAAACGGGATGTCGTCATTTACGACTACGTCGATGGGAACGAGCCGATGCTCGCAAAAATGGCAGTCAAGCGTGAGGTCGGATATCGAAGCCTCGGATATCGGGCTGTGGACTGTCTGGAACTTGAGTTGGGTCGGCGGTCAGGCCAACCAGCGTGATAATTGTTTGCCCTACGCATTGCCTCGCCTGAAAAGCTCCTGAAACGTGACCTGTTGCGTCACATACGTGCTCCCCAGTTTGGGTATTTTTGTGGGGGTAGAGATGAGGAGGGTCAGTATGGGGACGTGTGACGAGTTGGTGGCCGTGCTCAGTGAGCGATATGTCCGGAGCGACCGCCTGGAGCGTGGGTGGATCTTGGATGAGCTTGTCCAGGTGACGGGTTTTCACCGTAAACACGCGATGCGTGTTCTACGCGGCGGTCGTCCTGATCGCCGATCGGGTCCCCGCCCGGGGCGACGGGTCTATGATGAGGCAGTTCGTCACGCGTTGGTCGTGATCTGGAAGGCGTCGGACCGGATTTGTGGCAAGCGCCTGCGGCCACTGATACCGATCCTCGTTGAGTCGATGGAACGTCACGGACATTTGCAACTAGAACGTAATCCTATCATTCTGGATCGTATTCGACTGCGATGAACATGTTGATGCAATCTGTCGGTGTGATGAGGTCGGTGAGGCGCCCGATGGCGGACCATAGGGTGTCGATGGTTCTGGCGGCTTTGTCAGGTAGATTGGATGAGGTGCGATTGACCTGGGTCACGATCGATCAGGCGGCTAGGTTGGCGGCATAATCGGCCCAGAGTGAAAATGCGTTGGCCCGACAATGGCGGAATGATCGGGCGGAGAGGCGGTGGCGTTTCGGGCGGAACAGGGTGACGATCTGATCGTGGGTGGCGAGAAATCTCTGGGCCTGGACGGCGGACTTGAACCGACCCATGATCTTTTCTCGTCGTCTTGTATGGCGATACGAGGCGTCGATCCTGTTGTTCAGCCGCTTGTGGGACCGATGATCGGCACTGCGGCAGTCGTTGCGGAGAGCAACGTCGTAGCTCCGAAGCTTGTCGGTCACCACGACACGCGGCTGTCACCATCGATGCATCAGCTTACGGAGAAACCGTCGGGCAGCCCGAGCATTGCGGCGTTTCTGAACCAGGATGTCCAGCACGTCGCCCCGGTCATCGACGGCACGCCATAGCCAGTGCGGCTCACCGCCGATGGTGATCACCATCTCGTCGATATGCCATTTGTCGCCCGCCGATTGTCTGTCACGCCGGATCCGTGCTGCGATCTGCGGCCCGAACCGATCGACCCATACCCGGATCGTCTCGTAGCTCACCGTCATACCGCGTTCAGCCAGCAAATCCCCAACGTCCCGCAGACTCAGATTGAACTGGTAATAGCTTCAGACCGCGAAGGCGATCACCGATCGAGGGAAGCGATACCCCTTCAATCGCAACGTAGAGGTCAAATCCATCATTTCAAAAGGCTACGTGTCCCGGGAGGTATCGTCAACCTGACAATGCCCTGAAAACCGCTATATTCTCAAGGACTGAGACTGGATGATCTAGCTACCCCGCCACCCTGGCGAGTTGATCTTTCAGGCTCGCGGTTTCTCATCTCGATCACAATTCTTTTCTCAACGTCGGCGACGCCTTGAACCGGACCGTTTTGCCAGCCGTTATCTTGATCGGCGTACCCAGACGCGGGTTGACGCCCCTACGTGCCTTGGTCTTTCGCACCGTGAAGGTCCCGAAACCCGGCAGCGTGAATTTGCCGCTCTTTTTCATCTCCGCCACGATCGCGTCGACCAGAGCGCCAGCGACCTTGAGGGCGGTCACGCCGTTGAGCTCAGCTGATTTCTGGAGGGTCTCCGCAATAAATGCCTTCGTCACCCTGATATTTCTCCCTTGGCTATGACGTGGCCGATTGATGATCGTCCTCCTACCAGAAATCATCAAGATGCCAATTCGATCAGACCGTCGATCTGCACCGTGTTGCCCGGCAGCGGCAAGAGCGAGGGCTGATCATACATCCATCCATGATTTGCCTGAAGATAAGCCTCTTGCTCATGTCTGATGTTCCACATATGTTCACGTTCGCTGATCGACGCGCGACGTGATGAATTTTCAGGTAGTTTTAGCGGGGGGGGGGGGAACACCACCGGGTTTGCGTCACCGGCCGTCGATAGTCTGGAAGGGCCGATCGATCCGGCTGAAATCCTGAATCTGCGTCGCGCCAACCGCTATCCGGCTCGGGTTTCCGGTGAAGCGCTGATCGAGCAGGGCATTCTGCCGGGCGACATCCTGATCACGATGCGGCGGCACCACCGGCGCACGGCAAGGTCGCGATCGTCATGGTCCATGGTGAGGTTCTGGTGGCGCAACTAGCCTATCGCGGGGGCGAATGATGGTTGCGGCCAGGGCGGATGGGGGATGTGGGTCAGGTTGTCCCTGACGATGCTGAAATCTGGCGATCGTGAGCGGTCTGGTGCGGACCAGCGTCTGAGCGTTGCACAAGGGGAGATCACGCCTGCTGCCGGTGCACGGGCTGATCGGTGGTAATTCGTTTACTGCTCTGTGAGCAGCCGTTCGACCCTACGTTACGGGACAAGCCGGTGGTAGTCCTGTCGAACAACGACGGCTGTATGATCGCGTGCTCGGCGCTCACCAAAGAGGTCGGCATCAAAATGAGGTGTCCGTGGCATCTGATCCGCGAAGAAATTCGGGGCCGGTCTATGGCGATGACGCTCCGATAGGTGACGGAGAGTTTTGGTTTCACGAGAGCCGAGCAACGTGCTACCATCATGTCGATGTCGAATGCGATCAAATTCCCGGCCCGGATGAGTGTGGCGGAATTCATGGACTGGTGTCCAGACGATGGCCAGACGTGGCAACTCGTCGACGGTGAGCCGATTGCCATGGCGCCCGCAAGCGCGACCCATGCCCGGATCCAAGCGGAGATCGGTGCTCTACTAAGGAATCATCTGGTGGAACGGGGCAGCACCTGTGATGTCCTTATGGCGCCCGGCGTCACACCGCATCTCGAGCGCGCCCATAACGTCCGGGTTCCGGATATCGGGGTGAGTTGTTCGAATAGCGCTGACGATGGGTCGCTGTTGAGCGAACCGGTGTTGCTGATCGAGATATTGTCCCCGAGCAACCATCGCGAGACTTGGGCGAACGTCTGGGCCTATGCGTCGATATCAAGTGTTCGCGAGATCTTCGTGGTCTCGTCGGTGTCGATCGGTGCCGAGATTCTGCGGCGTCGGCCGGACGGCAGCTGGCCTGAGCAGCCCGAAATCATCTCGGCTGGTGATCTGCGTCTCGAGAGCATCGACTTCGCGACGTCCCTGATCGCTTTCTACCGCACGACGCGGTTCGTCAGGTCGCACTGATCTCGCCTCACGCAGGTGAGATCGAAATTGGGGCGATCTTGATCCCGAAGAAGCACCAGCTCGGTCCTCTGACCGAAACACCGCAGCTTGATCGGGCTAATCAGGACGTCCCGGTGACCGATCGCCGGCTCGCGCGCCGACCGCTATTTTATGATCGCGTCGGGATATTTCGTCAGAAGAGCAACATACGTGGGGGACATCTTCTGCTTCGGGAAGAAGGCTTTCCAAATAGAGGCTTTGAGCAACTGAACCGGAGGTGGCGCAAAGACAAAGTCGCTCTTGGCAACGAATGCGTGGCAGGCGTCGCATGAACCGACCTTACCATAAGCAATCACTTTCCCGGTCGGTGAATAGGCCGCCATGACCCAGTTGCGATTCGCTTTATCGTAATCGGTCAGTTTCAGCATCGCCGTTATGCTGCCGAGTTCATGGTTCTTCTTGTAATTATTTTTGACCAGCAAACTACCATCTGGATATTGGGTCACCGCCAGGATCGATCCAGCGGATTTGATTTTGTCGGTTGCGACCTTATTGCTGAGGTCGGTCGTATAGACATCAACCATGCGCGAACCGGGCTGCAAGGCATGGCTTCCCGGCATGATTGACTTGGCCTTCTCCAGAGCGTTGATCTGCTGCCAGAGTTGCGCAGGTTTGGGCGCAGTAACAGGATTGGATTCCGCATGTCCAGTTGCCACGAGGCCTGCGATGGCCGCGGCGCTGATCAGCGCGACTTTGATAGTTGTTACCATTCTGTTCGCCATCGAACGCCCCCTTGATTCCCACCGGCGCAAGTTCAGCGCACCGGACGAGCATTGGTAGAAAAAAACATGTCGGGGGCTCGCTCATGAACCCCCAGATAGAAATCTATAATGCGTTTTTCGGTTTTGCGCGATACCGGCGTCGTGGTTCGATCAACATGATGTCAACAAGACTGCGGAGAAGTTCGCCGGCAGCGGCATTCTGTCCGTCGCGGATTTCCTGCGGCTCGATCCGCGCAAAGTGCGCGATATGATGTCTGTGGTGGGTGCCCGGGTGCAGGCGGAATTGCGCGGGGTGTCGTGCCTGTCGCTGTCGCTGATGGCGCCGCAGCGCAAGGCATCGCGGTGACACGTAGTTTTGGTATGCCTGTTACCGATTGGTGGACGATGCGTGAGGCGGTGGCATCCTACGCGACCCGCGCCGGCGAGAAATTGCGCGAGCACGGGTTGCTGGCCAGCACGATGACGGTTCTGCTCCACACCAATCCGCACAATGGCGATCCCTGGTACAGTAATCAGCGCTCGGCCCGGATCGAAGCCACGAACGGCACGACGGCGTTGATCGGCGAGGCGATCCGCATGCTGGAGCCGATGTGGCGCGCGGGATTTCGGTATTCGAAGGCGGGGATCATGCTCGGCGAGTTGATCGACGCGGGCAGTCAGCCGGTTTCGCTGTTCCCGACCAGGGATCCGGTCCGGTCGGCACGGGCGATGGCGGCACTTGATGCCGTCAATGCCCGGTTCGGTCGTGACACATTGCGCCCGTTGGCGACGGGCATTTCAAGGACGTGGACGGCCAAGGCGATGAATCTGTCGCCGCGTTATACCACGCGGATTGGGGAAATCCTAATTGGGACCGCCTATTGAGTGGACACGCGTTCGGGCATCCGACTTGATGGCTTTGGCGGGCAATAGGAGGCTATGAACCGCAGGGGACGGGCATCGGGAAAGGATGGAGCATGACGGAAGAGGAGGCGCAGCGGCTCGAGGAAATGGCGCGGACGCTGAGCGCCTCCGGCGTCTATCGCGTTCTGCGCAAGCTGGCCCCCCGCACGCGGATTGAAGTCGAACGTGGCACTTCAACCCGGACGGGATTATTCGTCGATGTCGAGACCACTGGGCTCGACGCGGAAACCGACGAGATCATCGAGATCGCGATCGTGCCGTTCACCTATGCGCTCGACGGCCGGATCATCGATGTTGGAGAGCGATTCCAATCCTTTCGTGATCCCGGTCGTCCAATACCGCCCGAGGTGATGGCGCTGACCGGCATCACCGACGCGATGGTCGCGAACCAGACGATCGACATGGCGACGCTGGAGGGAATGGTGGCTCCTGCGGCCCTCGTCGTCGCACACAATGCGGCGTTTGATCGTCGTTTCATCGAGCGGCTTTGTCCGGCGTTCGCGGGCAAACCCTGGGCATGCTCGATGACGGAGGTCGATTGGGTCGCGGAAGGATTTGAGGGTCGCAAGCTCGCTTATCTCGCGATGGGGGCGGGGTTCTTCTACGACCGGCACCGCGCCGTGAATGATTGCCTTGCGGCGATCGAGCTCCTGGCGATGCCGCTGCCGCATTCGGGCGTGATTGCGATGAGCCGATTGCTTGCAAGTGCCCGCAGCGTGACCTGCAGAATATGGGCCGAGGGGGCGCCGTTCGAGCACAAGGACGATCTGAAACGTCGCGGCTATCGCTGGAGTGGGGACGCCGGGTTTCGTCCGCGGACATGGTATATTGATGTTCCGGACTCGAAGCAGGAAGACGAGATCGCCTATCTCAAGACCTCGGTTTTGGGTGCGGGAAAAATACCACCGGTGCAGCGGATCACCGCGTATGACCGGTTCTCGAAACGAGGCTGAGCTTTGATTTGGCCAGCTTGATACTACCAAAAGGAGATGTCGCCCTCACTTTTGATCGGGCCACCGGTCCGGAATCTCGGCGAGATAATGCCCTTCCGTGCGAACATTCCGATCACAGAAAAGTGAACCTTCGCACCTCGTTTGCATTATGCACTTGCGATCCCGGAGGAAATTCTTCGGTGCGGAAGGTGTTGAGATGGATCTCGCGATTACCAGCTCCCGATTGGACGGAGACGATATTGCTCCAAGAGTGGGCGAACTCCCGACCGTCAATATACGTGCTTTGTTGCCGCAGGTCGCGCCGACGCTCGGCGGGACGGCGCGTCTGATGGTTGTAACCTATCGGTTGAGCCGAGGCCCGGGCGAACTGATGCCGGTCGAGTTCTTCCAGCACCGGCT
>NZ_JBMFGY010000087.1:0-13353 GCF_049977125.1 Acidiphilium sp.
TGCGCAACCGGAGCGGATCGGACAGGGCGGCGAAAACGGCGACTTGCTGGTCCATCACGGCTATATCCGATTTTTTTCATATGAAGAAAAGCGGATATAAGGAGAGGCAGCTATGATGGGAACGCGGATGGCGGTGTATATTCGCGGGGATCGGCGCTTGCGGATGTTATCATGGACGACACTGTGGTAGGACGTTGCGATGCGGAGGCGGGGTATGCGCAGGATGGAGAAGTGACAGCGTGGTGGTCGGGCAGCGCTGCGGCACTTTGTGCAGCCGATCCGGTGACAATCGTCAATCATCTGGCACGGCGTCTGGTGGAGACGCATATGGTTAACCACGAAACGCAGATTCGTGCGTGGCGCGATCAGGTCACAATGCTGTCTGTGGCGATGCGGGATTGTCCCGATTGGTTCGTGTTGCTGGAATATCCGCTACTCCGCCTGGGGCGGCGGATCGATGCCGTGGTTCTGTCTGATCGCGCCATTTTTGTGCTCGAGTTCAAGACCGAGGCGAGCGGATTCACCAATGCCGATCGCGAGCAGATCGAGGATTACGCGCTCGATCTCTTCGATTTCCACGCAGCTAGCCGATCGCACCCGATCGTGCCGATACTGGTGGCTGGACGCGCGTTGCCCACCGCTGGCGCGCTGCCGTTGTTCTGGCATGCGATTGCGCCGGTAATCGACGTTGGTGCGACGGGTCTCGGTGCCCTTGCACAGACGATCGCGCGTCAGATGCCAGCGCCATCCGTTGTGATCGACCCGCAGGTGTGGGAGCACGCGCCTTATCGTCCGGTGCCGAACATCGTCGAGGCCGCCACTATGCTGTATCGCAAGCACGGCGTTGCCGATATTGCCGCGGCCAGGGCCGATGTGACGAATCTGACCCGCACGACCGAAGCGATCCGAACCGCGATTGCCGCGGCGGCGCGGGCGGGGCGGCATGTCATTGTGTTCGTCACGGGGATACCCGGTGCGGGGAAGACACTTTGCGGGTTGAATGCCGTGTTCACGGCGGCGCATGGGGCGGCATTCCTCACTGGTAATCTGCCGTTGGTGCATGTGCTCCGGGCGGCGCTGGCGCGGGATGCCAAGGATCAGGGCAGGACGATCCGTGATGCCGCGCATAAATTGGACTCAGCGATCCAGCCGCTGCTCGGGTTTTTGCGGGACAGCCAGAACCGCGCAAGCCCGCCGCATGAGCACGTGATCGTGTTCGACGAAGCTCAGCGCGCCTGGGATGCCGATTTCGGGCGGCGTAAATTCGATCTACCCGATAGCGAGGCGGCACTGTTTCTCGATATCATGCATCGTCATGCCGACTGGGCGGTGGTCGTGGCGCTGGTTGGATATGGCCAGGAAATCAACACCGGCGAAGCGGGACTCGCGTCATGGGGTGACGCGCTGGCGGCGCGACCGGCATGGCGAATTTTCGGACCGGCCGGGATCATCGGTGGTGCCGAACCGGCGCGGTGCCTTGCCGCGAACGTGCCGGAGCAGATGACGATCAATGCTGCTTTGCATCTTGATGTCAGTGTCCGTCAGATCCGATCGGATGCCGCGGCAGATTGGATTGATGCCGTGCTCCGACATGACGCAGCGCGGGCCGTCGCCATCGCGCAACGAGCGGGAGGGGTGCCATTTCAGGTAACGCGTTCCTTGGACGCGATGCGGGTGGCGTTGCGTCGCTTGGCCCGAGGCCATCGCCGGGCCGGGCTGGTGTGCAGCGCTGACGCCAAGCGCCTGCGCGCAGAGGGACTCTCGGCCGATTTCCCGCATATGGACCAGGATGCCGTCGCCAACTGGTTTCTTAATTCGTGGCCCGACGTACGAGCGTCGGACGCGTTGGAACTGCCGGCGACGCAATATGCCTGCCAGGGGCTGGAACTCGATTATGTCGGTTTGTGCTGGGGCGGCGACCTGGTCGGTTCGCCCGATGGTGCCGGATGGCGGGCGCGGAAGTTCCGCGGCACGAAATGGCAGGAGATCCGCCGCGTCGATGCGGTCCGTTGGCAGATCAATACCTATCGCGTGTTACTGTCGCGTGCGCGCTATGAAACCATCATCTTTGTGCCAGAGGGCGACGGTGGCGATATGACGCGGGAGCCTGCGCTTTTCGATCGGATCGCGGATTTTCTGATCGATGCGGGGGCAACGCAGCTGACACTGCCTGGTACTGACGCGGTCATGGTGGGAGAGCCTGCATTGCTCGTTTGAGCCCGCGTTGCTCGTCTGAGATTGGTCCTCAGGCGGTTCGCCGGGATCGGCGGTGCCAGAGGCGGGTGACGTACCAGGCGAAGAGAAGCGCTAGGGCGGCGATGGTGGCGAGGGTGAAGCCGTGCATCACCGCGTGGAGTTGCGGGTTGGTTTCCCAGGTCCGGCCGAGGCGTAACCCGGCATAGGCCAGGGCGAGGCACCAGGGTAGCGAGCCGACGAAAGTATAGATCTGGAACTTCCAGAAATTCATCCGCGCGATGCCGGCGGGCAGGGCGATATAGGTGCGGATAACGGGGAGCATTCGGCTAATCAGCACCGTCAGGCTACCGTAGCGAGCGAAGAAGGTTTCGACCCGGACGAGTTCGGCATGGTCGAGCAGGATGTAGCGGCCGAATCTGGTTACCAATGGTCGCCCGCCCGCATAGCCGACGGCGTAGGCGAGGGTTGAGCCGATGTTGCACCCGAGCGCGCCGGTGATAGCGACCAGCCAGAGGTCGAACCGTCCGGTCGAGACCAGGTATCCGGCGAAGGTAAGGATGATTTCGGACGGGAGCGGGATGCAGGCCGACTCAAGGGCCATCAGGCCGGCGATGCCGGCGTAACCCAGGGTCGAGATGATGGTGATGATGAAATGGGCGAGGATGGTGATCAATCGGTGAGGCCGGCGAATAGGGGTGTCGAGAGGTAACGCTCACCATAGGAGGCGAGAATGGCGACGATGAGTTTGCCCTCGCTGTCAGGGCGCCGGGCAACGTTGATCGCGGCCCAGAGTGCCGCACCGGAGGAAATGCCGACCATCAGCCCTTCCTCGCGGGCGGCGCGACGAGCGGTGGTGATGGCGTCATCGTTGGTGACGCGGATGATTTCGTCATAGATTTTGGTATCGAGAATGTCGGGCACGAAACCGGCGCCGAGGCCCTGGATGCCGTGCGGGCCAGCGCTGCCGCCGGATAGGACCGGTGAGGCGTCAGGTTCGACGGCGACGCAGCGAAAGCTGGGTCGGCGGGATTTGAGAATCTCGCCGATACCGGTGATGGTGCCACCGGTGCCGACGCCCGCAATCAAAATATCGGCCGTGCCATCGGTATCGCGCCAGATCTCCTCGGCGGTGGTGCGCTTGTGGATGGCGGGGTTGGCGGGGTTGGTGAATTGCTGGGGCATGAAATAATGCGGGCCGGAGGCAACGATGGCCTCGGCTTTTCTGATCGAGCCGGAGATGCCCTCGGCACCCGGTGTCAGGATCAGCTCGGCGCCATAGCCGCGCAGAACGGCGCGGCGCTCGCGGCTGACGGAATCGGGCATCACGATGATGCATTGATAGCCCCGGGCAGCACAGACCATGGCGAGAGCAATGCCGGTGTTGCCGGAGGTGGGCTCGACGATGATGCTGCGTTGATCGATCAGACCCTCGCGTTCGGCGGCCTCGATCATGGCTACACCGATGCGGTCCTTCACCGAATTGGCGGGGTTGAAGAATTCGAGCTTGGCGACGATGCTGCCCGGCAGGCCGGCGGCGAGGCGGTTGATGCGCACCAGTGGGGTGTTGCCGACGAGTTCGGTGGCGTTGTTGGCGATTCTCATGCGTCGGCTCTCCCTGGTTTGGCCCGTCGAAGGTGGTCCATTTTTGTAAGAAAGGACCAGAAAACTTTTATTCAGGTACCGCCGTTCCGGTGCCGCGTATCAGATTGTCGAGGGTTTTGGCTTCTTTTCGAAAAAAGAAACGATTGCTCAATTCCTCGCCTTATCGACCAGTGCCCCTTGCTTGATCCACGGCATCATCGCGCGCAGCTTTTCGCCAACCTGTTCGATCGGGTGGGCGGCGTTGGCCCGACGCATGGCCTTGAAATTGGTTTGGTTGACGCGGTTTTCCAGCATCCAGTCGCGGGTGAAGCGGCCTTTCTGGATATCGTCGAGCACGCGCTTCATTTCGGCCTTGGTTTCGGCAGTGACCATGCGGGGACCGGTGACGTATTCGCCGTATTCGGCGGTGTTACTGATCGAGTAGTTCATGGTGGCGATGCCGCCTTCATAGATCAGGTCGACGATGAGTTTGACCTCGTGCAGACATTCAAAATAGGCCATTTCCGGAGCGTAGCCCGCTTCGGTCAGGGTTTCGAAACCGGCTTTGATCAGTTCGACGAGACCGCCACAGAGCACAGCCTGTTCACCGAACAGATCGGTCTCGCATTCCTCACGGAAGCTGGTTTCGATGATGCCGGCGCGGCCACCACCGATGGCGGAGGCGTAGGAGAGCGCGATGTCGAGCGCATTGCCGGACGGATCCTGTGCCACGGCGACCAGGCAGGGAACGCCACCGCCGCGCAGATATTCCGAGCGGACGGTATGGCCGGGGCCTTTGGGCGCGATCATGAAGACATCGATGTCGGCACGAGGCTCGATCAGGTTGAAATGGATGTTCAAACCATGAGCAAAGGCAATGGCGGCACCTGGCTTGAGGTTTTTGGCCAGGCTATCGCGGTAGAGGTCGCCCTGGCCCTCATCGGGGGTCAAAATCATGACGACGTCAGCCCAGGCGGCGGCTTCGTCGGGCGACATGACTTTCAGGCCGGCGGCTTCTGCCTTGGCGATGGCGGTAGAACCGGTGCGCAGCGCGACGGCGAGGTGCTTGAGGCCGGAGTCCTTGAGGTTGAGCGCATGGGCGTGACCCTGGCTGCCGTAGCCGACGATGGCGACTTTTTTGGATTTGATCAGGTTCACGTCGGCATCGCTATCGTAATAGACACGCATGATTGAACTCCCTCGGGCGTTTGGTGACTAGCTTCAGCGGGATCGCATGAGGGAAAACGCGGCGATTGGCAACCTTGCTGGCGTAACACCGAGCCATGCGCGAGGCAGGATGCGGAATATTGTTGCGCGACGCCACCGTAGCCTTGGCGTCGCGCGTCACCACTCCCTGGCGGCTGTGTAACTCCACCGGATGTTCGCCGACCCGAAAATGAGTCGCCATTCAACCCGCAGCAGTTCTCACGGAAAGGTAATTCCGATCGATACCATGGGAGGCGGTCCGGCATAGACCGGTCCCGGTCCGGTGAATAACGGTGGTAGCCCCAGAACGCCGTTCGGACCACCGTTGGCCGATGACGACGGATAATACTGCGGAGGATACGAACTCATGTGACTGATCGAGGTGAGTGGCCCCGCATACCACCAAGCGTGGTTCTGAATGAAGCTGCGAGGGACCTGCTTCTGGTGGGCGTAGACGTGACCGTCGGCGCTCACCTGTGATGCGGGCGGCACAGGCCCGGGCTTTGCCCAGCCCACTGGGATCGCGCCAAGGCTGAGCGCGGCTGATAAAGCTGTGATGATCGTGAGACGTGGATGAAACATGACCCATCTCCAATGCCAGGGCGAGTCTGGACGGAATGAAATCGCCCAACTTACCGGCGCACTAACAATAGCCCGATCAGCATTTGCGAGACGCTGCGAAATCCAGCCTTTAGTGCAATCGCGATAGGGATGACATTAACGACGCTGCGACGTCATGCCTGTATCAACACTCCAGATCGCGAGCGCCGCGTGCGTGGATACACTATCGGGCTCAGAACCCATCAAAGTGATATGGTTATTTCTGCCGAAGTTCAAAGCCCCTGTTTACATAAACGCATCGGAGGCCTTGGACCGTTTCCCGATGGCTTTTCGTGAGGAAGCTTGCCCTCGTTGAAATGCGGATCCTTCAGCGGCACTTCGCGTCACGTATCACTCACGCGTCGTTTCTGCCCGACCGGCTGCGGTCGGTCGGCGCGCGAGGGGCTTCCGTCGTCAGCGGCAGCCAGACGCGACAGGTGGTGCCTTCACCTTCGACACTCTCGATCATCAGCCGGCCACGATGGCGTGAGATGACGTGCTTGACGATGGCGAGGCCGAGTCCGGTGCCGCCGACCGCGCGAGAACGGCCTTTGTCCGCCCGGTAGAAGCGTTCGGTCAGTCGCGGCAGATGCTCGCGCGCGATGCCTGGCCCATCGTCGGACACGCTGATTAGTATGCCGGGAAGCGGGTGGTTGCTGATCGGGGTGGCAACCACGGCGAGAGAAATCGCAACGCCGCCCTTGGGGTGCTTGATGGCACCGTATTTGATCGCGTTGTCGATCAGGTTGCCAAAGACCTGGGTGAGTTGACCGGCGTCGCCGCGAACCGCAGGGAGGTTCGACGGGATGTCCAGTGTCAGGCGGGTGCGGCCTTCGCGCAGGATCGGCTCCATGAAGGCGGCGATCTGGCGCAGTAACGGGTCGAGTTCGACCTGATCCGCGGGTGGTTGATGTTCGGTCATTTCGATGCGCGACAGGCTGAGCAGATCGGCGATGATACGCTGCATGCGATCTGCCTGTTCGCCCATGATTTTCAGAAACCGGGGGAGGGCTTCGGCATCGCCGAGGGCGGGGCCTTGCAGCGTTTCTATAAAGCCGATCAGGCTGGTCAGCGGCGTGCGCAGTTCATGGCTGGCGTTGGCGACAAAATCGGCGCGCATCCGCTCGAGACCGCGTTCGCGGGTACGGTCGGTGAGGAGCAGGTAGAGCGGTGCGGTGGGTTGTCCGGTGTCCGTGCGGATGACCGTCGCATCGAGGTCGCGCGGTACCGGAGCGGCGAGGCTGAGCGTGGTGCGGATCGGTTCATCGGTGGTTTCGGCGGCGGCGAGGGCGGCACGAAGCGCAGGATGGCGGATCAGCGCCGATTCCTCCGAGCCATAGGTGTTGGCGGCTTCGGGGTTGCGCCAGACGATGCGGCGCGCGCTGCCCGGTCCCTCGAACTGAAACAGCGCATCGGGCAAGCGATCGAGCAGGGACTGACTCGCGCTGGCACTTGAGGCGAGGCTCTGGCGCGAGCGGCGCTCTGCCTCGATTGTTTGGATCGTCGTCTGCGCCAATTGGGAGAGACCGGGGGTGACCAGGTTGATATTAGATGGGGCTGCACTGGCGATGCTGGCGCTGAAGCGGCGCAGATCGCGCGCGAGGATGGCGCCGACGATTAATGCCCAGATCGTGCCGAGTGTGAGACAGAGGCCGAATTCCCACAATTGCATGTTGCCGGTTGCGACGAGCGCGAGCAGGGCCAGGAATGGCGGAAAGCCCAGCCAGGCGGCGATCGTCGCGATCGGGCGATTCATCCGGTGCAGCGTGTCAACTGGTGGGAGGAGCTATGGCAGGCGCGGGCGGCGGTAGTTCGGTGGGGGCGGGCGAGACGATTTGCGGGCCACCGGGTTCGACCCTGAACACGGCAAGACCACGTTGGACATGACCATCGGCGTCGAGGCGGAACACGCCGTCGGTGCCGGCGAAGCCGGTGGGGTTGGTCAGAATCTGATCGGTGTAGCCGCCCTGGCGCGCGGCGAGCACCGCGATTGCCCCTGCGTCGAAACCGATTTTGTCGATGCCGGAGGGTGGCGGGCTGCCGTAGCTGGACTGGAATTTTTGTTCGAACGCGAGACCCATGGCGGGATCGGGGGCGGCGTAGAGCGCGCCGCGCAGACTGTCATGACTGGCCATCGCCTCTGCGTCATGTGACCAGAGCGACGGGCCCAGCAGCTGAATTTGGGGCGGGGAGACTTCGTAATAGGGCAGCAGAGTGCCGATTTCAGCGAGCTGTTCGCCGGTGGCTCCGACGAGCAGGGCATCAAACGGCGGAGGCGGGATCGGTTCGCGTTCGAGTTTGGCGGCGGCGATGCGGCCGGCCTCATTATCCTGGTCGCGCAGGTGGCGAATCTGGGCTTCGATGGCGGCTCCACGACTGTCGAAATCTGAAATGCCGCGGACGGCCTGGGTCAGACTGGTGAAGGACTGGCCAAAATAGGCGATCTGCGGCGAAGGTTCGCCCAGTTTCTGGGTCTGGGCTTGCAGGGCGTCGCCCATCAGGTGACCATAGACGTCTTCGGGTAGGATCGCGGCGGTTCGGGTGCGTCCGTGATCAGCGGCGTAGGCGACAACGCGCCGAATCTGCTGGCCCGGTGAGATGCCAAGTGTCCAGACACCGGGGCTTGCTACGGCTTCATCATTGGTGAAAGCCAAAACATTGACATTTGCCCGATGCGCGATCGGGGTGATCGCTGCGGTCTCGTTTTTGGTGAGAGGACCGAGGATCAGGCCATCGCCGGCGGCGATGGCGGCCTGGGCGGCGGCGGCGGCACCTGCGGGTGTGCCGCCGGTGTCGCGTACATCAAGCGCGGGCGCTCCAGGCGCGGTGAAAGCGAGTTTGACCGATTGTTCGATTGATTGACCGATTGCGGCGAACTGACCGGACAGCGGCACCAGCAGGGCGACGGCGCCCGATGTGCGGCCAGTGTTTTGCGAAGAGGCGGGTGGTGGCGCGATTGCCGCGGAAGGCGCGATTTCGGGCTGGTTGGGTGCCGGCTCGGAGCAGCCTGATAGCAGCAGAGTTGTTGCAGTGGCTGTTGCCAGGACGAGCCTCAGAGGCGTTAATGGGCGGTGTGACATCTGAAACTCCTGTTCAATCGACCGCACCCCTTGCGGATCAACGGCCCGCTCTTGTGCTGGTTTCCACTCCGATCGGCAACCTGGGTGACCTGGCGCCGCGGGCAGTGGCTGCATTGCGCGATGCCGATATCATATTATGCGAAGATACGCGCGTGACAGCTGTATTGCTGTCGATGAACGGCATCGGCACGAGGCTACAAGCACTGCATGACCATAATGAGGCGGAGCGGATCGAACCTTTGATCGCCGCCATGCGCGGCGGGAAGCGGTTTGCGCTGGTCAGTGATGCGGGGGCGCCGCTGATCGCGGACCCGGGGTTTCGCCTGGTGCGGGCGGCGATTGCAGCAGGGCTGACGGTGAGTGCTGTGCCGGGACCGAATGCAGCGGTGATGGCGCTGGCATTGTCCGGTTTGCCACCACATCCTTTTCTGTTCATTGGATTTCTGCCACCACGATCGGCGGCGCGCCGAACGGTGCTGGAGCGCATTGCCAGTGCCGAGCGGGCGGGTTTGCATGCAACGCTGATATTTTATGAGGCGCCGCATCGTCTGGTCGCAACCCTCGATGATTGCGCATCCGTACTAGGTGATCGACCGGCCGCAGTCGGTCGGGAACTGACCAAGCGGTTCGAGGAGATTCGCCGTGATGGGTTGCTCGCCCTCGCGGTCCATTATCGGGGAGTGTTGCCGCGCGGCGAGATGACGCTGGTGATCGGGCCGGCACCAGACCATGTGTCGAGCGTTGTTGAACTTGACGAGGCATTGCTCGCCGCACTCGAGACCATGAGCGTCAAGGATGCCACGGCGGCGGTGGCACGTCAGCTGGATTTGCCACGTAAGCAGGTTTATGCGCGCGCTCTTATTTTGCGTCAGGATGAAGCGTGAGAGTGATCAATTCTGGGTGCAGTACGTAGGGTGCGATATAGACGACCGCGATGGCGACGTTCATCGCGATTAGCAGCGTGAGAGCGCCGAGCACGCTCAATCGCAATCCGGTACGCAGGATAAACCATTGAATCCAAAACATATATAGCAGGATTGACGCGAACGAGACACCAACTGCGGTCGGTTCGGAAAGGCCGAGGGTGATCAGGCCGTTGGTAATCAATATGCCGATCAGGATCAGGGGAAACACTAGCCAGACCGACCAGTTGAGTGCCGTGCTGGTCATCAACCAAGTGGCGCTGCTATTAGCGCGGCGAGCACCGAATTCGGTGATGACCGGTTGCAACAGGACGCCACAAATGCGTGATGCCAGCATCAGACCCGCCAGCATCCAGTGACCGGCGATGCCGAACAGGGCGGCACCGACGATTGGAAACGCAAGTAAGGGGGCGATTGAGGCAGAGAATGCCCGTGTTGTATTGCCGAATTCGCTGACGCCCCCGGCATCGCCTCGGGCAAGACGAAATAGCCCGCGTACGATATTACCTTCGGGCATTCTGATGCGTTTGCGATTGTCGATCACGCGAACACCGCATCAAGAACGGCACCATAGGTTCTCGCAAGCGCACGCAGTTCGTCGACCGGCACGGCCTCATTGATCCCGTGCATGGTCCGACCGACCAGACCGAATTCCGCGACCGGACAATATGCTGCGATAAACCGCGCATCGGAGGTGCCACCGCCAGTATCGAGCTTCGGGGTGACGCCCGTGGAACGGGTAATGGCTCCTGCGAGTGTGGCGGTAAATGCACCGGGCTGGGTGAGGAAGGCTTCACCCCCGATGGTGATCGCGCAGTCGAGATCAGGGGCGAAGCGATGCATCGTTTCGGTGATCCATTTGCCGAGCGCGGCGCCGGTGTGGTGGCTATTGAATCGGATATTGAGCGCGGCGCGGGCTTCGGACGGGATGACATTTCCAGCGTGATTGCCGACGTCGACGCTGGTGATCTGCAAGCTCGATGGTTCGAACCAGTCGTTGCCATCGTCGAGTTGGGTGGTGCGAAGGACCTCAAGCGCCGGGATAAGGCGGTGTAGCGGATTGTCGGCCAAGTGGGGGTAGGCGACGTGACCCTGTCGTCCGCGCACGACGATACGGGCCGAAACAGAACCGCGGCGACCGATTTTCATGGTATCACCCAGGGTGGCACGACAGGTCGGTTCACCGACCAGGCAGAAATCAGGCATGTTCGCGGTCGCGGTCAGGTGATCAAGGATTCGGATGGTGCCATCGGTGGCATCGCCCTCTTCATCGCCGGTGATCAGGAGCGATATGCTGCCAGAAGTCGCAAGGGCGGCGGTGCGCGCGGCGAGGGCGGCGATGAAGGCGGCGATCGCGCCTTTCATGTCAACAGCACCGCGGCCATGCAGCAGACCATCGGCGACGACGCCCGCGAAGGGATCGTGATGCCAGCCGGTGCCGGGAGGGACCACATCGGTATGGCCGGCGAAGGCGAAATGGGGCGAGCCGGCACCAACCTGCGCGATCAGGTTGTGCACACCGTTGTTATGCAAGCGTTTAATGGTGAAGCCAAGCTGGATGAGGGTGTTGGCGATCAGGGATTGTGCGCCAGCATCGCGCGGCGTGATCGAAGGACAGGTGATCAAGGCTTGGGCGAGAGGCAGCGGGTCGGTCAGGATCACGCGCGCAGCAACTCGTTAATCGCGGTTTTGGCGCGGGTCTGGGCATCGACCCGTTTGACGATGACGGCGCAGGCCAGCGACGGGCCGACTGAACCATCGGGCAGGGGGTTGCCCGGGATGCTGCCGGGAACCACCACAGCATAGGCGGGGACGCGGCCATAGATAACCTCGCCGGTGGCGCGATCGATGATGCGCGTCGAGGCGCCGAGGAAAACACCCATCGACAGTACGGCTCCCCGTTCGACAATGACGCCCTCGGCGACTTCAGAACGGGCGCCGATGAAACAATCATCCTCGATAATCACCGGATTGGCCTGGAGCGGTTCAAGCACTCCGCCGATGCCGACACCGCCGCTGATATGACAGTTACGACCGACCTGCGCGCAGGAGCCAACGGTTGACCAAGTATCGATCATGGTACCCTCGCCGACGCGGGCGCCGACGTTAATAAAGCAGGGCATCAGAACCGCGCCGCTCGCGATATGGGCGGAATGGCGGACGATGGCACCGGGCACGACACGGATGCCGGCGTCGGCGAACGCGGCTGCATTCCAGTTGGTAAACTTCATTGCAACTTTATCGTAGATTGTAGCACCGCCGGGTCCGGGCATCAGCGTATTCGGCATCAATCGGAACGACAGTAGGATGGCCTGTTTGAGCCATTGATGAACAATCCAGCCGTGGGGTCCGGGCTCGGCGACGCGCAGAACACCGGCGTCGAGCAGATCGAGGGTTTGCATGACGGCGACATGTTCGGCGGGCGGCTGGCCGGCAACGAGCCCATCCCGCCGCTGCCATAGTGAGGTGATTGTTGATTGAAGCGAGGCTAGATCCATGGTGATTGATTCCGACTCAAACGTTGTAGGACCATGGGCAGGAGCGGTGGGGCTGTCAACGGCGGTGGCTCTCTCGATGAGGCGATACGCTTGGTCGGGATTAACCGATTGTTCATCCCAAGCTGTCAAAACTAGATCATGATGGAACAGCAGATCAAACATGTGGACGCGGGTATGCCCCGGGTGTTGGGTTCCGGCATGGCGCAAGGCCGTACTGATGCGTTGGCTCGGTTGCTCGATAGTCTGATCGGTCTGCCCGACGCTGCAACGGCGATGTCGGCGGCCTGCGCGCTGGTTGCGGCAGAACTCACCGATGCTGGCGTTGTCCTGGCTTATCGACCGGCAGGTGGGGTATCCAAACCGGAGATTGTTCTCGCCGACTATCCGGCGGGGATCGGTTTAACCGATACCAGCGGCGCTGAAATTCTTACGATTGCCGTTCCCCGCACGGAACCGGCGGTGGCGAAGGCGGCGCAGATATTTCTGATCGCGTGGCGGAGTTGCGGGGACCGGCGGTTTAACGCGGAGGACGAGCAGCTTCTGCGCGACATTGCGACGAAATTCACGCCGTTTGCCGATCGGCTGACACCGGATGCCTGCGAAGTGCGGCCGAGTGCGCTCGATCCTGAGACCGGGTTGTGGTCGTTGCCGAGTTTCGTCGAGCAAGTTGAGCGCCGATTCGATCGGCTCGATATTGAAGATCGGATCGGGACCATGTTTGCATTCGGCTGGGTACGATCAGATGGGTCTGCTGCTCCTGAGGCGTCGGCGGTCGTGGTGCGCGGATCGGTAGGCTGTTTGCAGGAAATGTTGCGCCCCGTCGATCTGATTGGACGAGTCGGACCCACCCGGTTGGCGGCTTGGTGCGACGGCGTGGACCATCTGATTGCGGCGGAGCGTGGTGATCGGATCGTTACCCGGCTGGACTCGCTACTGAACGGTTCGGGACGGCACGCCGCGATCGGGATTGCTTCACGCTGGCCACGTTCCGGTGACGATCCAGCCACGCTGTTGTCGCGCGCACGTGCAGGACTTGAGCAGGCGCGGTTGAAGGCGGCGACCCAGGCCCGTCCGGCGGTTAGGATCTGGCAGCCGGGTGAATGATTGCTAGAGCGATATGCGATTAAGTTGACGCGGCAGCGGCAACATAATCGCATGAAATCGCTCGAAAAAATATAGAGCTAGAGCGTTAAGCTGAAAGCATAACGCTCTAATCGGGCGCGATCAGGGAGTGGCGGGCCTGACATCGAGGAGTTGGCTGAGGAGTTT
>NZ_JBMFGY010000088.1:0-13057 GCF_049977125.1 Acidiphilium sp.
AAACGCCACCAACGTATCCCTTCCTAGCCTATTCACAAACCTCAAAGAACAAAACGACGGGACCTTTGATCCCGCCGAAAACTTTAGCATCCGCGGAAACCTAAGACGCCGCCGCCGATGTGACTGATGTATTACAGCGGTCTCACGCCGTCAACCCCCTAAGCTCATACCATTCACGATACCATGCCACGAACTGCGGAAGTCCCTGATCGAGAGTTGTTTTCGGTGTGAATCCCGTCAGTTCGGTTAGAGCCGACACATTTGCGCAGGTTTCCACCGGATCGGCCGCCGGGCGGGGCGCGACGGTGATAATCGCCCGCCGACCCAATTCAGCTTCCAGTTTTGAGACCAGGTCGCTAACCAATTCGGCTTTATTGTTACCGATATTATACAGACGATGGGCGCATTCCGGCTCGGGAGGATGATCGATCACCCCCATCACACCATCAATAATATCGTCGATGAAGGTGAAATCACGTTTCAGCCGGCCACCGTCGTAAAGAATGATTGGCCGACCTGCCATTATCGCCTCGGCGAAGCCGAAATAGGCCATATCGGGACGCCCCCACGGACCATAGACGGTGAAAAATCGTAATCCGGTCTGTCGGAGCCCATACAGATGAGCATATGCGACGCTCATCATTTCATCGGCACGCTTCGTTGCTGCGTACAGCGACTGCGGTCGGTCTGCCCGTGCAGCCTCGCTATAGGGGAGCGCCGAGCCGCCCCCATAAACCGATGACGAACTCGCATAAATTAGATGTCGGAATTTTGGCGCGTGGCGCGCGACTTCCAACACGGACAAATGACCCGTCAGGTTGGACGCCGCATAAGCGAAAGGATTGTCGATCGAATAGCGTACGCCGGCCTGAGCCGCGAGATGCACGATCACTTCAATATCCGACGCTACAGTTCGGAGCGCTTGATGGTCGGCGATGTCGAGTTGATGGAACGAGAAAGCCGGCCAAGTCTCGAGGCGTGCGAGCCGGGCGCGCTTCAGAGTGACGTCGTAGTAACTGTTCAGATCGTCAACACCAACCACGCTACTCCCGCGGGCGAGCAACGCTTGCGCGACATGGTAGCCGATGAACCCAGCAGCGCCGGTAACCATGACTCTCATTGCCGGTGCCCCGTTAGCCGATCTTCAAGTAACTCAAGGATGATATGCCCGAGCGTGATATGACATTCCTGGATTCGAGCCGTCTCCGTATCGGGAACGATTAGCGCATAATCGCAGAGCGCCAGCGCCGCACCGCCATCACCACCCAACAAGCCTACCGTCGTGATTGCCATGCCGCGCGCGACCTCCAATGCCCGCAACACCGATTTCGATCGGCCCGATGTGGAAATGCCAAACAAAACGTCTCCCGGCCGTCCCAGGCCCGACAACGGTCGTGCGAACACCTCGTCAAACCCGAAGTCATTACCCGCCGCAGTCAAAGTCGCCGGGTCTAGCGTCAATGCGATCGCCGGCCATGAATTTCGCGCGATAGATCCACGCAGCCTGATCAATAATTCGGTGGCGAGATGCTGCGAGTCTGCTGCCGAACCCCCGTTGCCGCAGAACAGCAGCTTGCCGCCGGACCGGATTGCCGCCTCGCAAATATCGACCACGGCAATAATCGAGTCAGGGTCGTCGGCGAGTTCCCGCTTCAACGCCGCCGCCCGATTGAGCAGCAAAACGATACGGGACGCCTCGCCCCGATTATTGCGCAACCCAACCACCATCGATCGACAAGGCTGCACCGGTCATTGTGGACGCCGCCTCCGAACACAGAAATACCGCGAGCGCGCCGATTTTTTCCGGTGTCGTGAAGGCGAGCATGGGTTGTTTTTCAGCCAACAATGCTGTGGATTCAGTCTCGACCGTGGTGCCGTTCGCCTTGGCACGGGCTTCAATCTGGGCCTGAACCAGCGGTGTCAGGACCCAGCCCGGACAGATCGCATTCACAGTAATTCCGGCGTTGGCACATTCAAGAGCCGCGACCTTTGTGGCGCCGATCACCCCATGCTTGGCCGCAACGTAGGCGACTTTGTCCCGGCTCGCCACCAGCCCGTGTGCCGATGCAATGTTGATGATTCGCCCCCATCCTCGTCGCTTCATGCCCGGAATTGCCGCCTTCATGCCGTAGAATACCGCCGATAGATTGAGTGCGATCACCGCCTCCCATGCGGCATCTGGAAACTGATCGATCGGGGCGACGTGCTGGATCCCGGCATTATTGACCAGAATGTCGAGCGACCCCAACCCTGCCTCGCATCGTGCGGCCAGACGCATAATATCCGCGGGATGCGTCAGATTGGCGGGATCGAACGCCACCCTAACCGCGAAGGTGTCGGCAATATCGCTGCGAAGCGCCTCGATCGCGGCTTGGTCGCCAAGCCCGTTCAGCATGATATCCGAGCCAGCCCGCGCCAGCTCGCGCGCAATGCCCAATCCAATGCCGCTGGTCGACCCGGTGACCAGCGCAACTTTTCCCTTGAGATCCACGTCATCACCCCTGCTCATCGTGGTGCCGTTCTGAGCCATGCGGCACGAAGCATCAAGGCGGGGTCTATTCCGGCTGACATGAAAAAGTCCCGCGGCCGAACGCGCCTGCGAGCGCCAGAGCAGTGCGAGGGATTTCCATGCCGCTCAAGGCCAGCCCCTCCGACGATACAGCGTCAGAACATGGATGGGCGCTGAATGCCATCGCTCGACTTTCTGACATCCATCGATAAAGGCTTCGCCAAGCGGCAAGCATGCATACCAATAAACGGGATTCAATCTCGCAATCTGTTCCCCACCATCCGCCCGACTGTGCCGTGTGAGGTGATTGCGGTGAGGTCTGAGGCTTGCACGACAGCTGACCGCCGGTCATCACCATAATATCGTTACGATATTCGGTGGCGCCCTCGGCTAACTCCGATAGCTTCCGTTGATGTCGATATAGCCGTGGGTCAAATCGCATCCCCACACGGTTGCCCGTCCACGCCCCAACCCGAGATCGACGTCGATGCGGATCTCCGAGCCGCGCATATGCTTGACTACCGGCGCCTCGTCGTATCCTTCAACGATACGGCCGGCCCGTGCCATCCAGACCCCCCCAATCGCAACGGCCAACTTGTCACGCTCAGCCGGTTCACCGGATTTTCCAACTGCCATGACGATGCGCCCCCAATTCGCATCTTCACCGGCGACCGCGGTTTTCACTAGAGGCGAATTGGCGATCGCAAGCCCGATGCGACGCGCCGACCGCGCAGAGGTGGCTCCCACCACGCCAATTTCGATCAGCTTTCGCACACCCTCGCCATCGCGGATCACCATCAGCGCGAGATCATGCAGGATTTCGAATAATGCCCGACGAAATGCCGCCAAGTCGCGCGCAGCAATCGTGGCGGGATTGGCCGCGGCCCCCGTGGCGAACAGGAGCACGGTATCCGAGGTCGATGTATCAGAATCAACCGTGATGCTATTGAAACTGGGCTCGACGCCCCGGCGGAGCATGTCCTGCAAAACAGGCGCTGCAATCACGGCATCGGTGACGATGAACGCCAGCATCGTCGCCATGTCCGGGGCGATCATGCCACTGCCCTTCGCAATCCCGGAAATCCGCACCGTCACCCCGCCGATCGACGCCGTGCGGGTCGCCGCCTTGGGGAAGGTATCGGTTGTCATAATCGCACGGGACGCCTGTTCCCACCCGTCGGGCGAAAGACGCGCGGCCAGGTCGTCGACGACAGCAACGATCCTTTCCGCGGGCATTGGCTCACCGATCACTCCGGTCGAGGCGAGAAAAATCTGCTCCGGCCGGCAACCCAGAACCCGCGAGGCCGCTTCAGCGGTTGCGCGTACCGCTGCCTCACCGGCCGCCCCGTTGAACACATTCGCGTTCCCGGCATTGACCAACAGCCCACGCGCCTCGCCCGCCGGGAGCCTGTCCCGGCACCAGGTGACCGGCGCTCCCGGACATCGGTTGCGGGTGAACATACCGGCAACGGTGGTTCCCGGAGCGAATTCAGCAAGGAGCACATCCGTCCGCCCCTGATACCGAATGCCCGCCGCGGCGGTGGCGAACCGCACCCCGCCCACAGCCGGCAATTCGGGCAATGGCAGCGCCAACGGCGAGACCGGCAGCGCTTTGGTCATCGCGGCCGCCTCAGTTCTTGGCGGGAGCTGAGTTCGGAGCGGACGCATCGGGGAGCGTCGCGGGTGAACCGTCGGGGTTGAATAATTTGATGGTCAGACCAGCGCGTGCGTTCTGCAACGCAGCGGTGATGGCGGCATCGGTCATGGTTTGACGGATCTTGTCCTTGACCTCATCGAAGCTCGGCGCCGGTTTTTCGCGCTTGCCTTGTGATTTGATGATATGCCAACCAAACTGCGATTGCACCGGCGTCTTGGTATAGGTGCCGGGCTTCAAGGCAAAGGCAGCATCGGCAAACGGCTTGACCATCTCATCTTTCGTGAACCAACCCAGCTCACCGCCGTTCTTGGCCCCGGGATCGATGCTGTCCTTGATAGCCAATTCGCTGAACTTCGCACCCTTGTTGAGCTGATCGATGATCTTTTCTGCTTCGGCCTGGGTTTTGACCAGAATCTGCCGGGCCTTGACCTCTTCGGGCTGTTTTTGCCCGACATAATGTTTCTGATAATAGGCTTTCACTGCTGCATCACTCAGTTCCGGCCTGACTTCTTTACGTAGATAGGCCGCCTCCAGAGCCCGATTCGCGGCCTCGCGCATCGCCCGCTCCACCTTCGGATCTTTGGCGACGTTGGTCTTGCGTGCCTTGATCAGCAACGCCCGCTCATCGACCAGCCGATTGAGCAGCACCGGGTAAAGCTCCTGCGGCGGCGCTTGCTGCAATTGCGGCGGCAGTGATTGCGCGGCCTTGGCCAAATCGGAGAGATGGATTTTGTATCCGTTCACGATGGCCACGACCGGATCCTTAGAGGCCGCGGTGGACGCCTTGCCAGGCTGGGCCGACGCCGTTCCCGATGCGTCGCCGGTCGCCGCCGTCGCAAAGCCGCTGCCGAGCACGAACGACAACGCAACCGCACTGAACGCCGCCGCTGAATATCCAAACCCATACCACTTCATCACGATTGACCCTTTTGCATTTGCGCCGCACCATGGATGAAGCTTTCGCGTGGGGCAAGACGTCCGTCGCGTTACACTCTAATGACCGATCGATTTGATT
Source organism: Acidiphilium sp. (assembly GCF_049977125.1). NCBI lineage: Bacteria > Pseudomonadati > Pseudomonadota > Alphaproteobacteria > Acetobacterales > Acidocellaceae > Acidiphilium > Acidiphilium sp. Next base: position 5,182 of record NZ_JBMFGY010000088.1, read on the forward strand.
GACCGGATCGGTCCACGCCCCTATGTCAGTGATCTGGCCGCAGTCTCGGCGCCAATCGGTGTCGCTCCAGGGCCGTACCGACATCGGATAGACCGGAACCTCGACTCATCATGTTTGCAAGCATTGCCCGCGCGCTCATCGGCACGACAAACGATCGATCTCTGAAGGCATATCGCCGCCGGATCGACAGCATCAATTCCCTCGAACCCGGCCTTGCCGCGCTCGACGATCTGGCGTTGCAGGCCAAGACCGATGAGTTTCGGTCACGCATCGAGGCTGGAGAAAAACTCGACAATCTTCTGCCCGAGGCGTTTGCTGTGTGTCGTGAGGGCGCCAAGCGTGTGCTCGGCATGCGTCATTTCGACGTTCAGTTAATCGGCGGCATGGTGCTCCATGACGGCAAGATCGCTGAAATGAAAACCGGTGAAGGTAAGACACTGGTCGCCACCTTGCCGGTCTATCTGAACGCGCTGTCCGGCAAGGGTGTTCATGTCGTCACGGTCAATGACTATCTGGCTCGCCGCGATGCGGAATGGATGGGGCGTCTCTACAACTTCCTCGGTCTTTCAGTTGGTGTCATCGTCCCCGGTATCGAGGATGAGGCTCGGCGCGCCGCCTATGCCTCGGATATCACCTACGGCACCAACAATGAGTTTGGCTTTGATTATCTTCGCGACAATATGAAATATTCCCTCGCCGACATGGTGCAGCGCGATTTTAACTACGCCATTGTCGATGAAGTCGACAGCATCTTGATCGATGAAGCGCGCACCCCGCTGATCATCTCTGGCCCCTCGGACGAACCAACCGAACTTTATGCTCAGGTCGATGTCATCGTTAAAGTTCTGGCCCAGGATCCCGCGCATTTCGATAAGGATGAAAAATTCAAGACTGTTAACCTCACGGAGGCGGGTACTGAGCGTGTCGAAGAAATGCTCAAGGATGCCGGTCTGCTCACTGAGGGCAATCTATACGACGTGTTCAACGTTTCGCTGGTCCATCACGTCCAGCAGAGCCTGCGGGCGCACACGCTGTTCACCCGGGACGTCGATTATATCGTCAAAAACGGCCAAGTCATTATCATTGATGAGTTTACAGGCCGCATGATGGACGGTCGGCGCTATTCGGATGGCCTGCATCAGGCGCTGGAAGCCAAAGAACACGTTACGGTCGAACGCGAGAACCAGACCCTCGCCTCGATCACCTTCCAGAACTACTTCCGCCTCTATCCGAAATTATCCGGCATGACCGGCACAGCCCTGACCGAAGCCGATGAGTTTGAGGAGATCTACAAGCTCCTTGTTGTCGAAATTCCGACCAATGTACCGGTGTCGCGCAAGGACAGCGACGATGAGGTCTATCGCAGCGAGGGCGAAAAATATCAGGCCGTTGCCCGCTTGATTGAGGAATGCCGGTCCCGCGACCAACCCGTTCTTGTCGGGACCACCTCGATCGAGAAATCCGAAGTGATTTCCAGCCTTCTCAAGAGCATGGGTATTGCTCATTCGGTGCTGAACGCGCGTTTCCACGAACAGGAAGCGAGCATCGTTGCTGATGCTGGCGCGCCCGGCGCGGTGACCATCGCGACCAACATGGCCGGTCGCGGCACCGACATCAAACTTGGTGGCAACCTCGAGATGCGGCTGAAAGCCGCGCTCGATGGCCTCGGTCCGGTTGAACGTGCGGCGCGTGAAGCCGAAATCCGCACCGAAATCGATGCCGCGCACGAACAGGTCAAAGCCGCGGGTGGCTTGTTCGTCATCGGTACCGAGCGCCATGAGAGCCGTCGGGTCGATAACCAGTTGCGCGGCCGTTCCGGCCGACAAGGTGATCCTGGCGCCTCGCGCTTCTTCCTCTCGCTGGATGACGACCTGATGCGGATTTTTGGCTCCGATCGCATGGGCCCGATGCTGCAAAAACTCGGCCTCAAGGATGGCGAAGCGATCATCCATCCCTGGATCAACAAGGCTCTCGAGAAAGCCCAAAAGAAAGTCGAAGCCCGCAACTTTGACACGCGCAAGAACCTGCTCAAATACGATGACGTAATGAACAACCAGCGCAAGGAGGTCTATGCCCAGCGCCGCGAATTCATGCGCGCGGACAGCGTGGCCGACGTGATCGCGGATATGCGCGCTGATACCATCGCCGAAATCGTCGAACGCCGGATCCCGACCAAAGCCTATGCTGAACAATGGGAAAGTGCAGAACTCGCCGAGGACGTTCAGCGTATCTTCGGCCTCAGCCTACCGATCGCAGACTGGGCTGCCGAGGAAGGGATCGACGAAGTCCATCTGCGCGAACGCATCACCGAGGCCGTCGATGCCCATATGGACGCCAAAGCCAGCAGTTTCGGTCTGGACTTCATGCGGTTCCTGGAAAAATCGATCCTGCTGCAAACATTGGATCACCTTTGGAAAGAGCATCTTCTCGCTCTCGATCATTTGCGCCAGGGTATCGGCCTACGGGCCTATGGCCAGCGTGATCCGTTGAACGAATATAAATCCGAAGCCTTCGCATTATTCGGCGTAATGCTCGAAGACCTCAAGGAACAAGTTTCAACCGCGTTGGCCCATGTTGAACTGGGTGTTGACCCTTCCAGCAACAGCCCGGTGTTCGACCCCATGGCAATGTATGAAAACAGCCCTGATTCTGTCCTTTATGGCAATGATCTTACCCTCGACGACAGCCGTGCCGTCACCGCCCTCGCACCGGCTCCGATGACCAATTTCAAGGTCGAACCAATTGATCCTGCGCGGCCCGAAACCTGGGCCGCGACACCGCGGAATGCTCCCTGTCCATGCGGATCCGGCAAGAAATTCAAGTATTGCCACGGGAAACTCGGCATCACCTAGAGCGATATGCGATAAAGTTGACGCGGCAGCGGCAACATAATCGCGTATCGCTCTAAATATGCCAGATATGGCAACCGCCTCGCCATCTGAGGCGTTACCCTCAGGTCCCGTGAGAGGGCCGAACGACGAGGTTATTCGATTTCAACTGGCATCGGCGTGCGGCGGATGTCACCGCGCCGTTATCGACCCGGTCGTATACCACGAGCAAGCCATCGGTCATCGCATTGGTGGTCGCATTTGCGGTGATATCGCTGCTTTGCATACTGGGCGCCGATACAACATAAACCGTGCCGCCCAGTTTCTGCTGGAATTGCGCTTGACAGAACAGGGCCGTCTGACGCGACGCGGGCGATAGACCCGACAAAAACGTCTGATTATCTGACTGAGCTTGCGCCGCCGTCAATGGCTCCGATCCCATGCCGCCGGAGCAGGATGCGAGGAAAACCAATAATGGCAGAAGCATTAAACCAACTATTTTCATGCATCGGAGAATATCCGGCTGCGTGAAAATTACAACAAAAAAGGCGTGACCGCGATCACGCCTCTTCGTTGGTCACAACGTCGTGAATGTTCAAGCGGCCTGAGCCGCATCATCCTCATCGTCCTTGACGTCCGGTTTCGGACCGCTGTCTAGACCCTTAGCGGCTAGATCACGATCAACCAGTTCAATCACCGCCATATCCGCCGCATCGCCATAGCGCATGCCCGCCTTCAAGACACGGGTATAACCGCCGTGGCGTTCCTTATACCGATCCGCCAAGGCCGCAAAAAGCTTGGAGACGATTACCTCGTCTCGCAATACCGCATGAGCCTGACGGCGCGCGTGTAGCCCGCCGCGCTTTCCGAGAGTGATCAACCGATCAGCCACCGGTGCCAATTCTTTGGCCTTCGGCAGGGTGGTTGTAATCTGCTCGTGCTTGAGCAGCGCGACCGCCATGTTGCGAAACATCGCCGCACGGTGGGACGAGGTGACGCCAAGCTTACGTCCAGCAATTCCGTGACGCATAGGGGTTACTCCAGAACAGAAAAATAGAGGTTCAGAACGGCTGGTCGGAACGCTTGACCAGATCTTCGATATTCTCAGGTGGCCAGTCCGGCACCAACATGCCGAGGCCGAGCCCCATGGCGGTGAGCACTTCCTTGATTTCATTGAGTGACTTGCGGCCGAAATTCGGCGTGCGCAGCATTTCCTGCTCAGATTTCTGCACCAGATCGCCGATATAGACGATGTTATCGTTTTTCAGGCAGTTTGCGGAGCGGACCGAAAGCTCTAATTCGTCGACCTTACGCAGCAGATTTGGGTTGAACGGCAGCTCCGGTCGCGGTTCCTCGGAGCGCAACCGTTGCGGCTCCTCAAAATTAACGAACATACCCAGCTGATCCTGCAGGATACGAGCGGCCAACGCGACCGCATCCTCCGGGGTCACCGCGCCGTTAGTCTCAATCGAGATGATGAGGCGATCATAGTCGGTAACTTGCCCGACGCGCGTGGGCTCGACGCGATACGACACTTTACGCACCGGTGAATAGATCGAATCGACCGGGATCAAACCGATCGGTGCGTCTTCCGGCCGGTTGGCCGACGCCGCGACATAACCGCGCCCCGAATCAACGGTGAACTCCATCCCGAGTGTCGCGCCGTCGTCGAGCGTACATAGAACGAGTTCGGGATTCATCACCTCGATGTCGTGGCCGGTCTGAATCATAGCTGCGGTAACCTCGCACGGACCCTTGGCCGAAAGCGTCATGCGCTTCGGACCATCACCATGCATGCGCACCGCAATCTGCTTGATGTTCAGCACAATATCGGTCACGTCCTCGCGAACACCAGCAATCGATGAGAACTCATGGAGCACACCATCAATGCGCACCGCGGTCACAGCAGCGCCATGCAGCGACGAGAGAAGAATGCGGCGCAAGGCGTTGCCCAAGGTGATGCCAAACCCGCGCTCTAAAGGTTCAGCAATAATCGTCGCCATCCGAATATCATCGGCACCAGGCTCGACATCGAGTTTCTCTGGTTTGCGCAGCGACTGCCAGTTCCGCTGCATCGCCAAATTCGTATCTTTCACCATCAAATCCTCCGGCCAGGCGCCACTTTCGCCTTCACCTTCCAAAAACGCATCGTCCGCCACGCACGCAACCCCAATCGCGGGACGTCTGACTGCCCTACACCCGGCGGCGCTTGCGCGCGCGACAGCCATTATGCGGAATCGGCGTCAAATCGCGGATCGCAGTGATTGAAAATCCGACAGTCTGAAGTGCGCGCAATGCACTCTCACGCCCGGAACCCGGACCGCTAACTTCGATCTCGAGCGTCTCCATTCCGTGCTCGCGGGCTTTGCGCCCGGCATCCTCGGCGGCGACCTGTGCGGCGTAGGGCGTCGACTTGCGGCTGCCCTTGAAACCCTGACTGCCGGCCGATGACCAAGAAATCGCATTCCCTTGGGCATCGGTGATTGTCACCATCGTATTATTAAAGCTCGCGAGCACGTGTGCGACGCCCGAGCTGATGTTCTTGCGTTCCTTGCGACGAGGACGCGCTGCGGCTGGTTTGGCCATAAAAAAATCCTGTCTCTATTTTGGCCCACTGCTTCCGATACCGGTGGAGCGGGCCGCTTCATCAACGAAAAGACCCGACGAGTTACTTCGTGACCTTCTTTTTTCCGGCGATCGCCACCGCCTTACCCTTGCGGGTACGCGCATTGGTATGGGTCCGCTGACCGCGCACCGGCAAACCCTTGCGATGCCGAAGGCCGCGGTAACAGCCCAAATCGACCAAGCGCTTGATGTTCATCGCGACTTCGCGACGGAGATCACCCTCTACCCGAAAATCTTTATCGATCAATTCGCGAATCTTGCCGATCTCATCGTCGGACAATTGGTTCACTCGTTTATCGTCACTGATATTCAGCGTCGTGCAAATGTCACGAGCTTTGGTTGGCCCGATACCGTAAATATAACGCAGGCTTATCAGCACACGCTTGTTTGATGGGATGTTTACGCCGGCAATTCGCGCCACGAAGCTGCTCCTTGATCTCCGCGGATGCGGATTGAAATCAATACATTGAAGATGAAGATCGCAAAGCCCGATTCACGAAAGGTGACGCCCAGCTTTAACTGTCTTCATCTTAACAAAAGTACGGCGCTCCGCCAGGGAGCACCGTTCCGACAAGTCTCTAAAGCCGCGGGGGACGAGAGTCAATCGAAGGACATCAATTTCTTGTGATGTCATTCCAAACCGCTAATTTCTCAATCCGCCGCGGCGGCGCTTGGAGCCGCCACGCCTGCCTTACGGAGCGCCGCTTCGATGGCAGCCGTAACGTCATTCATGTCGGCCATGCCATCAACTTCGTAGTAGATGTGTTTGCCCTGATAATACGGAACGATAGGGGCGGTCTGGTTGTTATAGGCGGTGAACCGCTGTTTGACCGTCGTCGGATTGTCATCCGGACGATGAACAAACTCAGTCGCACCACATTTGTCACATATTCCAGCCTTGATTGTCGGATGCATTACATCATGGTAGCTGGCGCCGCATTTGGCGCAGGAAAACCGTCCTGCGATCCGATCGACCAGCACATCCTCATCGACCTTGAGCAGAATAACGGCCCGCAGATCCTGTTTCTGGCTTGCTAGCATCGCATCAAGTGCTTCCGCCTGCGGCACGGTGCGGGGGAACCCGTCGAGGATGAAACCATGCTGGCAATCGGGTTGCGCCAGGCGATGACGCAACATCGTGATGATCAAATCGTCTGGCACGAGTTCGCCGGCCTCCATGATCGCCTTGGCAACCTTGCCGAGTTCGCTACCTGCCTTGACCTCTGCGCGCAGCATGTCACCCGTCGCAATCTGCCCGATATGATAGCGCTCCTGCAAAATTTTTGCCTGAGTTCCTTTTCCGGCCCCGGGTGGGCCCAAGAGAATGATGTTCATCGTGTCCGTGTCCTTCCGCGGCCTTTTCTGATCAGGCCTTCATATTGATGCGCCAGCAAGTGTGACTGGATTTGCGCCACCGTGTCCATCGTTACTGAAACCACAATCAGCAGCGATGTGCCACCAAAATAATAACCCGCCGCCAGATCGAACTGGCCGATCAGAAATTGCGGAATGAGACACACGATCACCAGATACCCCGCGCCGATCGTGGTCAGCCGGGTCAGCACCGTATCAAAATACTTCGCGGTATTGGCGCCCGGCCGGATTCCCGGCACGAACCCACCGTATTTCTTCAGATTATCGGCGGTCTCCTCGGGGTTGAACACCACCGCCGTGTAGAAATAGGAGAAAAAGATGATCAGCCCGGCATAAAGAATCATGTAGCCCGGCTGCCCGTTCGAGAGCTGCCGCGCCATGAACTGCAACCACGCCGGCCCGGTGCCATGACTGAACCCCACGATCGTCGCCGGAATCAACAGCAGCGAACTTGCGAAAATCGGCGGAATCACGCCCGAGGTGTTCACTTTCATCGGCAGATGCGACGAATCGCCGCCGAACATCCGGTTACCGACCTGACGTTTCGGATACTGGATCAGCACCCGCCGCTGCGCCCGCTCCATGAACACCACGAACGCCACCACCACCAGCGCCATGATGAAAAACCCGATCACGAACCCGGTCGACAAGCCGCCCGTGGCCCCCAATTGCAGCACGCTCGCGATCGCCCCCGGAAACGCCGAGACGATGCCCGAGAAAATGATCAGGCTGGAGCCGTTGCCGATCCCACGTGAGGTGATCTGCTCGCCGATCCACATCAGAAACACCGTCCCGCCGGTCAGCGTGATCACCGTGGTGACCAGAAAGAACCCACCCGGCTCGATCACCGCCGGACCCACCGAGGAGGTGATATGTTCAAGCCCGATCGCGATGCCGTAGGATTGCGCCAGCGCGATGAACACGGTCAGATACCGCGTGTATTGCGTCAGCTTCTGCTGGCCGGACGCGCCCTCTTTCTTCAAGGTCTCCAGCGTCGGCACCGCCGCCTGCAACAGCTGCATGATGATCGAGGCCGAAATATACGGCAT
>NZ_JBMFGY010000089.1:0-12633 GCF_049977125.1 Acidiphilium sp.
ATCAAGCAATCGCTCAACAGGCACACTTAAAATCTAAAATGCAACTGTAATGCTAATTGCCAAACCCGGGTGTCTCATTGTCGTTGACACGTTCCGCCGCGCCGATAATTCCGGCGAGGTTGTGTCCGGTGCCGGCACGACCGTCGGCCTCCGGCCGCCGTCCATGCCGGCACCGGACACAACCTCAATGGGAGATGGGGAAACCATGGGCATGATCGATGTAAACCTTTCTCACCCTCAAGTGTAATTTCCCAGGGGGTTCGTGTCTCATCGTCATTGGCACGGAGGGCTCTTGATGCGAGCGGTGCGGCGGCACACGGACTGCCCATGGGTTCTGCTCTACCTTGAACGGTGGCTGCGAGCGCCTGTGCGTATGCCGGATGGGAACCTGGTTGCCCGTGAGAGCGGAACCCCGCAGGGGGCTGTTGTTAGTCCCGTGCTGGCGAATCTCTTTCTCCACTATGCGTTCGATCTCTGGATGCAACGAGAATACCCGACCATCCCGTTCGAACGCTACGCTGACGACGCGATCTGCCACTGCGCGAGCGAAGCCCAGGCGCTTGAGCTACGTCAGGCGCTGGAACAGAGGTTTGCGGCGTGTCGGCTACGGCTGCACCCGGAGAAGACCAAGATCGTCTACTGCAAGGATGCCAATCGCCCCGGGGAATACCCGGAACGATCATTCGACTTTCTCGGCTACACATTTCGGTCGAGATCGGCGATTGGCCGAAACCAAAAGCGCTTTGTCAGCTTCATCCCCGCGGTCAGCGATAAGGCTGCCAAAAGGATACGGCTGGAGGTGCGGCGGTGGCGAATGCATCTGCGCAGTGATCTTGAGCTGGACGAAATCGCCAGATGGACGCGCCCCTTCCTCTCCGGATGGGTGCGCTACTATGGGCGATTTTACCCCTCGAAGCTTCGCGAGGAACTTCGCACGATCGATGCTTTCATCGTGCGGTGGGTGTCTCGCAAATACAAGCGGTTCCGGGGACACACGTTGGCGGCATGGGATTGGCTGCGTTCGCTCAAGCGGCGCAACCCGGCCATGTTCGCCCACTGGACCCTTGGACCAGCGGCTGGATGATGGGAGCCGGATGAATCGAGAGGTTCACGTCCGGTTCTGAGAGAGCGCGGGGCTGCAACGCCCCGCGCCACTCACCTTCACCAAGGCTTATGCCTCGGTCGTCGAGGCAAGGTTCGGGATCGGTTCGTGGATGCGGTTCTACAACAACGAGCGCAAACACCAAGGGCTTGGGTATCAGACCCCGGCCGAAATTTACGAAGCGACGCTGCCCTGTGGATATGTGCACAACGCAAGGGCGTTGCACACATCCCCACAGGGCCCACAACAGCCAGGAAAGGATTCAGTTTTTGAAGGAAAAGTGATAGGGAGAGGCACCGGCCGTCTGGCGGCTTAGCGATAAAGAACTTAACCGGCGCGACTCTCTCTTAAGTCAGTCCAAAAACTGTCCAACCAATGGGGGCCACCCCAATATGCAAACCGAGGCCATGAACAGATCTTACACTGCCAGCCACCGAAATCTTCCCACCCCAGATCGCTACCGCAGCAGAATGATCCAAGGCCACCATATCCCACTACCATTCTACACCACGTTGACAGACGTGATCCGTGCCTCTTGATCGAACGGGCGGGGAATGCAATTCGAGTTGCATGACGATGGATTTCTCAGACTCCGAGATTGTTCGCTACTCGCGCCACATCTTGCTCCGCGAGATTGGAGGTACCGGCCAGGCGAAGCTCCGCGGGGCGTCTGTGCTGATCATCGGGGCTGGAGGGCTGGGCAGTCCAGCAGCGCTGTATCTGGCTGCGGCGGGAGTAGGGCGAATCGGCATCGCCGATCACGACGTGCTCGAGTTGTCTAATTTGCAGCGCCAGATTGCCCATAGGATGGCCGGAATCGGCACTTCTAAGGCGGCCAGCGCGGCGGCCGCGATGCGTGCGATCAATCCCGACATCACGATCGTGCCAATCGCGGTGCAGGTCGATGCCAACACAATTGATGAACTAGTGGCTTCATATGATATCGTCCTCGACGGAACAGATAATTTCGCGACGCGCTTCATTGTAGCGGATGCCTGTGTGCAGGGGCGTAAGACCCTGATCTCAGCAGCGGTACTGCGGTTTGAAGGGCAGATTGCCACGTTCAAGCCGCATCAAGATGTGTCTTTGCCGTGTTACCGCTGTCTTTATCCAGAGGCGCCCGCCGCTGGCATGGTTCCGACTTGCGCTGAGGCAGGCGTACTGGGACCAGTTACCGGGGTGATGGGTGCATTGCAGGCGACCGAGGCGATGAAAGAGATTTTGGGAATCGGAATCAGCCTTGCCGGACGCTTACTGCTGTGGGATGCTTTGGATATGCGGTTTCGCATGATCACAGTGCCGCGCGATCCGGGTTGTTTTGGTTGTTCGACGCAGCACGCAGCGTGAGATGGTTGCGCCGGTGGCGGCGCACATCTCTCCTCATGCTGGGACTTGTTCTGGTAGCGTGGCGCGCGCCTGATCCGGGTCCAGGTCCGGGCCCGGCCAGAGGTAGCGCTACGGGCTGGCCGGTGCCGCGGTTCGAAAGCTTTCGATCCAATCAGATCTATCTGCGCGCTGGTCCCGGTTTTCAGTATCCAATTGTTTGGGTCTATCATCGATACAATTTGCCGGTTGAGATCATCGGCGAGTTCAATGTGTGGCGACACGTCGTAACTCCGGACGGCGGTACCGGATGGGTACATGAGGCGCTGCTGCATCTGACCCGGAGCTTCATCGTGATCGGCGCGCGCCATACGTTGCGTGCCACGCCGACCGCGACCGGTACACCGGTCGCATATCTGGACAAGGGTGTTATCGGTGTGATCCGCACCTGTCAGGCCAATGCCCCGTGGTGCGCCGTCATGGTGGACGGTCGGCATGGTTGGCTGCGCCGTGTGGATTTTTGGGGTAGCTTTTCTGGCGAGGCGATCAAATAGCCAGGATCCGGATTTGGAAAAAAATCGAAGTTTTCCACAGAAATCTGCATCGTCTGGTACCACAATATATTGAGTGCGATCGGCTGACGATATACTCTATCTTGTGGCAACCATGAGGAATGCGACATGGAATGGACAGACGACACGATCATCCGGCTCCGAACCTTATGGGATGAGGGACTATCTACCGCTGAGATCGGTCGACGGCTAAGCGTCTCGAAAAACTCGGTGGTCGGCAAGGCGCATCGGCTTGAGCTCCCAGCCCGACCGTCACCGATCCGCCGGGATGGTGCCGTAGCCACGCTTTCCCGTGAATCAGCGCCGCGCCGGGTATCTGGCCCTACTTTGCCGTCGATGGCCACGGCGAGCGTTGCGCTTCCGAAGATCGTGGCGCGCAGCTTAACCCCGGTTTCGACTCCAACCCGCCCCTCTTTGGTGGCGGCGATGGCAGCGCCGGCTCATCCGACGCCACGGGTACCGTCCTGCTGCTGGCCGATCGGGGAGCCGGGAACGCCAAGCTTCCGTTTCTGCAGCGACGAGGCGTTGCCCAATAAGCCCTACTGTGCTGCCCATGCCGAGATCGCCTATGTTCGTGTGCGTGATCGGCGAGAAGGGGGCGCCTGACGGCGGCTGGATGTTCGTCTGCCCTACTTGCGTGCGGGGCGCGCATCGCTCACAACAGGGGTACGTCCACGAATTTGTGAGGCGTCCTTCTGCGCGCGCTGGGGCCTGATCAGTCGTGCCGGGTTCTGAGACTGACGGGAGCATAGTGCGTTTATGAGCGAAGTCTTTAAAACGGTACCGGCTGAATCAATGGCCGGGTCCGCCAGCCTGGACGCCGATGCGGTGCGCGCTGCCTATCGGCGCTGGGCGGGTATTTATGATTATGTCTTCGGTGCGGTTTCAGCGTCCGCTCGCGCCGAGGCGGTCGCTGCGGTCAACCGCGCGCCGGGGGTTGCTGTTCTGGAGGTTGGTGTTGGTACCGGCCTGGCTCTGCCACTTTATCAAAGCGATAAGCGTATCACGGGCATTGATCTGTCGGCCGAAATGCTTGACCGAGCCCGAAGCCGGGTGCGTCAGCAGGCACTTGCAAATGTCGATCAGTTGCTTGAGCTCGATGCTGAGGATACCGGTTTCGAAACGGGACGCTTCGATATCGCGGTGGCGATGTTTGTCGCCTCAGTGGTTCCGCATCCTATAAAACTCGCCGCCGAATTGCGCCGCGTCGTGCGTCCAGGTGGCACTATCCTATTCGTCAACCATTTCGCTTCCGAATCCGGGCCAGTTTCCTGGGTCGAGCGGGCGATGGCACCCGCGTCACGCGCGTTGGGCTGGCATCCGGATTTTGCGATCGATCGTCTGATCGCGCCTGAAGATGCGGCCGGACTGACCGCGAGGCGAATGCGTCCGTTTGGCTTGTTTCGCCTAGTCTCGATGATCAATCCGCCGCGTGTCGAACGGTGATGCATCACGTCTGGTGAGGGTGCCTTGATCAACGACATGGTGTGTTATATCACCTACTATGAATGCGAATGACGATTTTGTCATCGTCACGAAGCATTAAGGAAACTGAATCCATAAATGAACCAACGCAGTCGTCTTGAACGGCTTGCAGCAACGGAATTGGCGATATTGATGAAGCGATCGACCCGATATTGGCTCCTAGCTCTTGGTTTGGTGACCGCAGCTGCGGTTGTCCAACCCGCGATCGCCGCGGAATTCCCGAAGAATAGCGCGGGATTTCCGATCCATGCGCCGACGAACTGGGAGATGTGGTTTCAACCGGCCGCCAGCCCGATCCAGAAGAGTATCGACTGGATGATGAAATTCGTGTTGTGGATCATGCTCGGCGTGGTCCTTTTGGTCGCCGGCTTGCTTGGTTACATCATCGTCCGCTTCAACGCGAAGCGGAACCCAATTCCCTCGACCACGACCCATAATACCTTAATTGAAGTAATTTGGACTCTGGTGCCGGCACTGCTGCTGATCATTATTTTTGTCCCATCACTCAATATGATTTTTCAACAGTCGGATTATAAAAACCCCTATATGACTGTCCGGGTCATCGGGCACCAGTGGTATTGGGAATACGATTATCTAGGTGTGAAGGGAGTCGATTTTACTTCCTATGCTGTTCCGCCGAATCAGTTAAAGCCTGGTCAAATCAAGCAACTGTCAGTCGATCACCCGTTGGTCGTGCCGGCAAATCGGAAAATTGTGTTCCAAATTACTAGCGGTGACGTGCTGCATTCGTTCTTTATTCCTTCTCTAGGCGTACAACGCTACGCAATTCCTGGACAATACTGGCATCAATGGACGAAAATTGACGCGCCGGGCATCTATTACGGCGAGTGTAACCAAATATGTGGTATGAATCACGACGATATGCCGATTGAAATCGTTGCATTACCGATGGCGCAATTTCAGGCTTGGTTGACTGAAGCCAAGGCCGATGCGGCACAGGGTGATGTCCCGTCCGTGCATAAATATGAGGTGATGGCAGAGGCCGCAGCCGCCAAGGCGGCTGATCTGTCCAACTCGGGCGTCGCGCTCGCCAGTGCGACGCCGCCGGCTGCAATACACTAACGGCTCGTCGGCCATCATCAGGAGTCTATGACCATGTCAGCGACCGCTCTCCACGATAGCCACATCACCCATCGTCAGCCAGGTTTCGTTCGTCGCTGGCTGATGAGCACGAACCACAAAGACATCGGCACCCTCTATATTACTTGGGCGATCATCGCCGGGATCGAGGGCGGCGTGCTGTCAATGATTATGCGGGCGCAGCTTGCTGAACCCAATAATACACTGATCACCAATGGCCAGACCTGGAACGCGATCGTCACGGCGCATGGTTTGCTGATGATCTTTTTTCTCGTGATGCCGGCGTTGATTGGGGGCTTCGGGAACTGGATGGTGCCAATGATGATCGGCGCGCCCGACATGGCATTTCCTCGACTCAACAACATGAGTTTTTGGTTCTTGTTTATGGGATTCATTTTCGTCAACCTAGGCCTCCTAGTCGGTGCTGGCTCCGGGATCGGATGGACGCTCTATCCTCCTTTGTCGGACATTACGTATCAGCCAGGGCCAGCAGTTGATTTCACACTGTTTTCGCTTCACCTTGCGGGCATATCTTCTCTTTTGGGTGCAATAAATTTTATTGCCACCATCTTAAACATGCGTGCCCCCGGCATGAGCATGCACAAAATGCCGTTGTTCGTCTGGTCGATCCTCGTAACTGCCTTTTTGCTACTGCTCGCCATCCCGGTGCTGGCCGGTGCGATCACCATGTTGATCATGGATCGCAACTTCGGCACTTCGTTCTTTGAACCAGCCGGCGGCGGGGATCCGGTGTTGTTTCAGCATTTGTTCTGGTTCTTCGGGCATCCTGAAGTTTATATCATGATATTGCCAGCGTTCGGCATTGTCAGCCATGTCGTATCTACCTTCTCGAAAAAGCCCATCTTTGGCTATCTGGGAATGGTTTACGCTATGGTGGCGATCGGTTTCGTTGGTTTCGTGGTCTGGGCGCACCACATGTTTGTGTCCGGTATCTCGATGGACAGCAAAGTCTATTTCGAGGCCGCAACCTTGGTGATTGCTGTGCCTACAGGGGTCAAGGTGTTTTCCTGGATCGCGACCATGTGGGGCGGTTCCGTCGAGTTGAAGACACCGATGCTGTGGGCGATCGGCTTCATTTTCATGTTTGTTGTAGGTGGCGCAACAGGTGTTGTGCTTGCCAATGCCGGTTTGGATACTGAGCTTCACAATACCTATTTCGTGATCGCACATTTTCATTATGTGCTCTCGATGGGGTCTGTATTTGCTGTTTTTGCGGGGTTCTATTTCTGGATCGGCAAAATGTATGGGCAGCAATATCCCGAATCGTTGGGAAAGCTACATTTCTGGCTGTTTTTCATCGGTGTAAATCTCACGTTTTTCCCGCAGCATTTCCTTGGCCTCGCCGGCATGCCGCGGCGCTACCCCGATTATCCTACCGCATTTGCCGGATGGAACTTTGTCTCTTCGGTTGGTGCGGTCATCTCCGGCGCCAGCACTCTTGTGTTTTTTGTTGTTCTGTTCAAAATTTTCACCGGTAAGCAGTCTTTGGCCGCTAACTACTGGGGTGAGGGAGCGACAACGCTTGAATGGACCGTTCCTTCTCCGGCACCGCACCATACGTTTGAAGATATCCCGGTAATCCGCTGAGTGGACAGCCAACAATCGGATTGTTTGAATGAGTGATACTGTACTGCGAACTAGCGATTCTATCCATATCGGCACGGCCACATCGGTCGCTGAACCCGCCATGTTGGAGCATGCATTCCTGGGTGCTACCACCGCCGATTGGCTTGCCTTGCTCAAACCGCGTGTTATCTATCTCGTTGTTTATACTGGAATTGCTGGGTTGTTGGTGGCTCCTGGTCCGCTCAATCCGGTACTCGCTTTCACGGCAATCCTCTGTATCGCGATGGCGGCGGGAGCGGCCGGCGCGATCAATATGTGGTATGATCGCGACATTGACGCAATTATGCGCCGTACCGCCAAGCGTCCGGTACCGTCCGGGCGGATTTCTCCGCAAGGAGCGCTCGGTTTCGGCGTCGGGCTTTCGGTTCTGTCTGTTTTATTGATGTCGCTCGCAACAAACCTTCTCGCCGCGGCGATCCTCGCTCTCTCCATCGCATTCTACGTGTTTATCTACACGATGTGGTTAAAGCGTCGTACACCACAAAATATTGTGATTGGTGGTGCGGCGGGTGCGTTTCCGCCGATCATCGGCTGGGTTGCGGTGACGGGACATTTGGCCTTGATGCCAATCGTGCTGTTTGCAATCATCTTCATCTGGACGCCGCCGCATTTCTGGGCATTGTCGCTCTTCGCCTCGGCCGATTATGAAAAGGCAGGCGTTCCGATGCTGCCAGTGGTGGCGGGCGCTAAAGTGACTCGTCTTGCAGTCATGCGCTATACGCTATGGCTGGTCCCGGTCTCGTTGCTTCCCTATATTTTGCATGAAGCAGGACCTTTTTATGGTGCCAGCGCACTAACGTTAAGTCTCATATTTGTGTGGTATTCGATCGGCGTGATGCGTGACGCACAGGATAGTAAAGGCGTAAGCCTGACGCGCGATGCCCCGGCGAAGGCCGCTTTCAAATATTCAATCCTCTATCTATTCATGATTTTCGGAGCCCTCGTCGTGGATCATTTCATATGACCGAGGTCGATCGTGCGCCGGTGATCCTGGCCGAGACAAAATGGACGGCGGAACAGCGGGCGGAATTTGACCGTCGTCGGCGCAGTCGCAACTGGGCTCTGTTTGGCGCCATGATAGGTTTATGTCTTTTGATTTACGCAATCGCGGTCGTCAAACTCTATCATGCCGGTCATATGTGGTGACTTTGCGACAATCGGCCGGAACTGCACTGCAACTGATAATTCGCTATTGGGGAGTACGGTGACATGAGCGGTGAACTACACACGGCCGAAGGCCAGATCGCCGGAACGGTGCCTCACCCATACCACATGGTCGAGCCAAGCATCTGGCCAGTCACCGGCGCGATTTCGGCGATATTGATCGCAACCGGCATTATTTTTGTTGCTCATTATAATGATTATTGGTTTCTGATCGCTGGCACTCTCGGCGCCGTCAGCACCATGTTTGTCTGGTGGCGCGATGTGGTGCGCGAAAGCCGCACACCGGGTTTGCACAAGCTCGTGACCCAAATCGGTATGCGCTACGGTATGGCGCTGTTCATCAGTTCCGAAGTGATGTTCTTTGTCTCGTTCTTCTGGGCTTATTTCAATTTTTTCTTTTACCCGACCCATATGGGCTATGCCCACGCACCTGTATGGCCGCCCCAGCACATCACAACGATTGACCCGTTTGCGGTGCCTCTATTTAACACTATGGTTCTCCTGCTTTCCGGGACGACCATCACTTGGTCGCATCACGCTCTACTCGAAAATGATCGTCGTAATATGATTCTTGGACTCGGCGTGACGGTCTTGCTCGGAATCACATTTCTGTGTGGGCAAGGTTATGAATACACTCATTCCCCGTTCAATTTCTATCACGGCGGTATCTTCCCTTCCGTCTTCTTTATCGCAACCGGATTTCATGGCTTTCACGTTATCGTGGGTACGACGTTCCTAGCAGTGAACTTTTTCCGTGCTCTCAAAGGCCAATTCAGCGTCAAGCGCCATTTCGGCTTCGAGGCCGCTGCTTGGTATTGGCATTTCGTTGATGTCGTGTGGTTGTTCCTGTTCGTTTGCATCTATTATTTCGGCCGCAGTGCGATTACCGTCGCCTGAGCAATGGCTCAAGCGATGACCGATCGGCAGCCGCCGCGCCCTCGCTGGCGTCGCCTCATTGGGATAGGTGCGTTTAGTGCGGTGATGATCTGCCTGCTTCTCACCCTCGGGGTGTGGCAGGTCCACCGTTGGCACTACAAGGATAGAATCCAACGCGAGGTGGTTGCGGCACAGGTGCTTCCACCAATCGCGTTGCCGGCAAACCCGACGGCTTATCAAAAAGTGGCGATTACCGGGCATTGGATCTCCGATCGTGCGGCATTTTACGGCGATCAAATTCGCAACTCGCCGGCCGGCCCCCTCCAAGGGGCGCAGCTAATCATGCCGTTTGCTCGCGATGACGGAACGGTCGTCATGGTCGATCTCGGTTGGGTTGCGGGGACCGCACCTGAGCCGGCACCGGTGCCCGCTGGGCCTGCCGTCGTATCTGGTTACGTCCAAGCGGCGCAAAGTTTCGGCCCGTTTGCAGCGAAGAGCAATACCGATAAAAAGATCTTCTACACGCTCAACCCGACCAAGATTGGCGCCGCCCTTGGGCTGCACCGGGTCGCGCCGTTCACGCTGATCATGCTCGGACCTCAACCGATCGCCGGCGGGCCAGTGCCGGCGGCAAGCCTGCCACAACCGCCGAACAACTCGCAGCAATATGCGCTCACTTGGTTTGGGCTTGCCCTAGTCGTGGCAATCGAATTCATATTCTATGCGCGTAAGCGTTTGAAGGAGCCTGCGTGAACCATATCATAAGCAATACCGATACCAACGCCTATCAGCGGCTGACTGACCGTTTTGCCAGAATGGCGACTGTCGAAGAGGCGATGGCGATGCTCAGTTGGGACGAGGCGACAGTGATGCCCGATGGCGGGGCGGCAGCGCGTGCCGACCAGTTGGCGACGTTGTCCGGCGTTGTCCACTCCATGTTAACTGAACCTGCGGTCGCCGATGATCTCGCCGCCGTCGCGGCGTCACCACCCGCATCGGTGGCGGCGCAGCGTAATCTCGATCTCATGCACCGTGCCCATCGACAGGCGACGGCGTTGCCCGGCGATCTGGTCGAGGCACTGACCCGCCAGGCATCAAATTGTGAGAAAATCTGGCGCGCGGCGCGATCAGCGTCCGATTTTGCCATGGTGGCAAAGCCCCTTGCCGAACTGCTCGCGCTGATCCGCGAAAAGGCAGCGGCATTGGCAGCGGCGTCGGGCCTCGATCCTTACGATGCGCTGATCGATGGCTATCAGCCTGGTATTGCAGCGGCGGAAATCACCCCGGTCTTCGCCCGATACGAAACGTTTCTGCATACGGCCCTCCCAGCGGTCGAGGAACTACAGGCCAAGCGTCCACATCGTCTGCCTGGTACGGCGCCGTTTGGCGAGAGCGCACAGGAGGCGCTCTGTCGCAAACTCGCGGCCGGTGTCGGGCTGGAGTTCTCGGGCGCGCGGCTCGACCGCTCGACCCATCCGTTCTGCGGCGGCACCCCGACCGACATCCGAATCACGACTCGCTACGATGAAAACGACTTCGCAGCGGCATTGATGGGAGTGCTGCACGAAACCGGCCATGCACTCTACGAGGCTGGGTTGCCGCGTGAACATGCGCGCCAGCCGTTGGGCCATGCCGCCGGTATGGCCGCCCACGAAAGCCAATCGTTGATCATCGAAATGCAGGCCGCTCGCTCTGAAGCCTATTTGAACTATCTTGGTCCGGTGTTGGCCGAAGCCTTCGGCCAGGATGCCAACGCGTTTTCACCCGTTCGCCTCGCCGCCCGACTGCGCCACGTCCAACGCAGCTTCATCCGGGTTGAGGCGGATGAAATGACCTACCCTGCACATGTCATTTTGCGCTACAGGCTGGAGGCGGCAATGATCGCTGGCGACCTCGCGGTCTCTGAACTGCCCGGCGCCTGGAACGACGGCTTGCATCACTTGCTGGCGGTCACCCCACCGGACGATGCACGTGGCTGCCTGCAGGATATCCATTGGTATTGTGGTTTGTTCGGTTATTTTCCTTCGTACACGCTGGGCGCAATGGCAGCGGCACAACTGATGGCAGCGGCGCGTCGCGCGATTCCATCGATGGATGCCAGCCTCAGCCAAGGGGACTTCATGCCGCTGCTCACGTGGCTGCGAAGCAATGTGCATCGCCATGGTGCGCGTTATGGTTTCAACGACCTTTTGCGTCAGGCGACCGGTAAGCCGCTCGATCCGGCCGATTTCGAAGCCCATCTGACCGCCCGGTATCTGGCGTAATGACCTCATGCGCTTGGCGCGTCGCCCCCTCCGTTCTTTTCGGCTGAGCCAGGGGTCATCCGATCACACCGGCGAACCCGGTCGCGGTGGCCGGCAAAACTACGGTAGTCGTGGCGTCAATAGTTGTTCGCTGCAAATCGTCAGCCGATTTCAGGGGAATGGTTTTTACGACGCGGTCTGGCTCCTTTGTTGGTTGACGGCTGAGACCGTCGAGCGCTGGCGCGCACGATTTGCCCGGGGAGCCAATTCGGGTCAGACGAGTTGGCCATGACAAACAATTTTATGATGATGAACGGGTCGGGCGATGCGGCAGCGTCAGCCGCGATTATGGATTTGGTAAGTGCGGTGGGACCGGTGAAATCAATCTGTCCGACCGAAGTCGCGCGGGCAATGGTCACACGATCGGGCGGCGGGCAATCAGCTGAAAGCGAGGCGTGGCGTCGGCACCTGCCGGAGGTTCGACGGGCCGCGGTACATCTTGCACAGACGGGCAGGATCGACATCTTGCATAAGGGCAAGGTGATTGCGCCGGACGCCGTTCACGGCGTGATCAGGCTTCGTTTACGTTCGAACCAGGAGTTACGGTGATGGGTGTGGGAGTGTTGCCGCTATTGCTGAGCCTGGTTTTTCCGGCATGCGGCAAGATGGGTGCGCAGGGGGTAACGCCACCAGGATTGGTTGACTTCAACCATCTGGTCCTGCCCAAATCACCGAACAAAGCGTTGGCCGCACCAGCAGGGTTTAAACCGACACCGGATTTGATCACGCCGCGTTACCACGTGGCCCCCGCCGCCTTGTTTGCGATTGTCGGACAGGTCGCGGCGAATGAGGCGAGAGTGTTTTCGTTGGACCATTACCCCGCTGATTTGCAGGCGGCCTGGGTAGCGCGCACACCGACCGCGAATTTCCCCGATGTGATCGAACTGGCAGTGCGACCCGATCCTGCAGGCGGGAGTGACTTGATCTTATATTCGCACTCGATTTACGGACAGTCGGATTTCGGGGTGAACGCGGCGCGGGTAAAGAAGTGGCTGGGGGCGATCGAGGCGAAAGTGGTGGCGTCGGCAACTTCATCTGGGACTAGGTCATGAAATTTCTG
>NZ_JBMFGY010000090.1:0-12631 GCF_049977125.1 Acidiphilium sp.
ATTTCATGCGATTATGTTGCCGCTGCCGCGTCAACTTAATCGCATATCGCTCTGGCGGGTCCGATCCCGCCAGAATCCAGGTCCAACCCCTCCGATCCGATCAGCGACGGCCGATTTCGGCAACCAGAAAATCCCGAAAGACGCCAACCCGTTTCGAGTTCCGAAGCTCTTCGGGATAGACGAAAAACATGTCAATCTTGGGGGTTTTGGCATCCGGCAACAACCGCACGAGGCCAGTGGTGTCCTCCGCCAGATATTCCGGCACGGCGCCGATGCCCAGACCGCTGCGAATGGCGATCAGCATGGCTTGCAGCGAATTAACCTCGAGCGCACCGGCTCGCGCGGGCGCGCCTTCGGTATGGCCGAGTCCCGCAAGCCAATTGACATCGGCAACCGGTGGTTTGCGATCACCGAACAGGATCAACCGATGCTGATCGAGGTCCTCCGGGCGCTCGGGCTTGCTGCCGACGTGTTTCAGATAATCTTCCGAGGCGAAAATCTGCCAGCGGATCTCGCCAAGACTGCGTTGGACCAGATCGGGCTGACGCGGCGGATGCATCCGGATCGCCACATCGGCTTCGCGCATGGCCAGATCAAGATCAACATCGTCGAGCAGCAGAGTCATGCTGACGTCGGGATACTGGCTCAGGAACGTTTTCAGGCGCGGCGCCAGCCAGGCGACTCCGAAACTATGCGTGGTCGTCACTTTCAGCCGTCCCGCCGGACGTTCCTTGCTCTCAGCCAGCAACGCCTCGGTCATCGCGAGCTTGGCGAACACCTCGCGCACCGTGCGATTCAATTGTTCGCCCTGCTCGGTCAGAATCAGGCCGCGCGCATGGCGATGAAACAGCGGCACCGCCAGAGCCTCCTCGAGCGCCGAGATCTGGCGCGACACCGCGGATTGCGAGAGGTTGAGCGTATCACCCGCATGGGTGAAGCTGCCCGCCTCGGCCACGGCGTGGAAGACCCGCAATTTGTCCCAATCCATATGATTTCCTGTCACGTTCAGCTTCCCTTCTGAGGCGTCGCGCTGCGCCATGGTTCTGTTTTCGGTATCATGTCGCGGGTTGTTCGATCGCCGCGACATCCGCGAGGAATTTTTCGGCCTCAAGGGCCGCCATGCAGCCGGACCCCGCCGCCGTGACGGCCTGGCGATAGAGCCGGTCCTGCACGTCGCCCGCGGCGAAGACGCCAGCCACCGAGGTGCGGGTGCTGCCGGGGATCGTCGTGATATAACCCTCGGAATCCATCTCCACGG
This sequence comes from Acidiphilium sp., assembly GCF_049977125.1. Lineage (NCBI taxonomy): Bacteria > Pseudomonadati > Pseudomonadota > Alphaproteobacteria > Acetobacterales > Acidocellaceae > Acidiphilium > Acidiphilium sp. The sequence goes on from NZ_JBMFGY010000090.1 coordinate 1,259, forward strand.
CGCCGCGAAAAATCCGTGTCGCGGGGTCATGGCCGATCGCGATGAAAATACCGTCGATCATGATGTCGCGCATCGCGCCGGTGACAATGTTGCGCAGCCGGGCGCCGGTCACGGTCGGGGGTGTGCCGCCACCGAGAATTTCATCGACCGCATGATCCCAGATGACATCGATCTTCGGGTTGGCGAACAGCCGTTCCTGCAGGATCTTTTCCGCTCTCAGACTGTTGCGCCGATGGATCAGCGTGACGTGGCTGGCATGATGCGTCAGATAGAGCGCCTCCTCCACCGCCGTGTTGCCACCGCCGACGACCGCGACGGATTTGCCGCGATAAAAAAAACCGTCGCACGTGGCGCAGGCCGAGACACCAGCACCTTGGAACGTCCGTTCGGAGGCCAGGCCAAGCCACCGGGCTTGCGCGCCGGTCGCAATAATGATCGCCTCGGCCCGATAGACCGCCCCGGAATCCGCGGTCGCGCGAAACGGACGGCGCGAAAAATCGACCGCGGTGATAATGTCGTGATCGATCCGGGTGCCGACGTGGCGCGCCTGCGCCTCCATCTGTTCCATCAACCACGGCCCCTGGATGACATCGGCAAAGCCGGGATAATTTTCCACATCGGTCGTGATGGTGAGCTGGCCACCCGGCTGCAAACCAGCAACCAGAATCGGCGCCAGATTCGCCCGCGCGGCATAAATCGCGGCGGTATAACCGGCCGGTCCCGCGCCGATGATCAGGACGCGCGTCTCGATGGTGGGGTCCATGTCAGCCATAATGGGTACTCGTATCCTGATTTTGTGCCTGGCGCGATAATGTGCCAAGCCTGTAGCATATCGATGTTGTATCGCGTCGCACAAGCGCCGTGCGGCCGGTCGTGCGCTCTTGAACAGTTTCACGGCACCGCGATATGTAATTATATTACGTCAACCACTCTGTCACCGGTGAGATCCATGCCGCTCAGCTCGGCTAACCATAACGCAACCAGCCGCTTCGGCGATCTGCCGCAGCTTGACGATATCGACCGCTGCATCCTGTCCGAGTTGCAGGCAGACGGGCGAATGACCAATGTGGAGCTGGCGGCGCGCGCCGGAATTTCGCCACCGCCCTGCCTGCGCCGGGTGCGGCGTCTGGAGGAAGCCGGTCTGATCCGGGGCTATCATGCCGATATCGACTCGCAAAAACTCGGCTGGCAGATCCAGTTTTTCGCGATCGTCGGGCTCGACAGCCAGCGCCAGTCCGTGCTCGACGCCTTCGAGACACTGGTCGGCGCCTGGGAGGAACTGCGCGAGTGCCACATGATCCGCGGCGGCGGCGATTTCCTGCTGAAATTCGTGGCGCGCGATGCGGCGCATGAGAACCGGCTCACCGAACAACTCACCGCGGCGCCGAACGTCACCCGCGTCCAGACGTTGCAGACGATTCGCACCAGCCGGGTCCTGGCCGGTGTTCCGATCTGATCGCGGCATGCCCCACCGCACCGCATGGCGCCGGCCATGAGCGCAACAATTCATCGATTCGATCGCGGCGATCGCCTCGCCCTTGGCCTCATCGCGGTGGCGGGTATCCTGATCGACCTCGCTTGCCGCGCGCTGCCGGCGGATCTGCCCTATCTCGCCCCGTTCATCTTCAACGCGCCGATTTTCGCGGGAACCCTGATCTTCGGCTTCTGGTACGCGCGCGGCCTGCAGCGGCTACCCCCGGCGGATCGTCCGGCCCTGTGGCGGCGCGTGTCCTATTTCGCCGGTATCACCGCCATCTATTTCGTCGCGCAGACCCATTTCGAATACGCCGCGCAGCACATGTTCTTCCTCAACCGGCTCCAGCAGATGACTCTGGGGGTCTTCGCCCCCTTTCTGATCGCTTTCGCCTGGCCGCGTGACGTGCTCGCCGCCGGCGTGCCGGCCGAGGTGATCGCGTTCGCCAGCCACAAAATTCTGAAACTGCCGCTCGCCGTGCTGCGCAACCCGATCGTGGCGGCGCTGATCTCGATCGCGGTGACCGATATCTGGTTGCTGCCCTCGGTCGATTTCGCGTCGATGATCAATCCGCCGCTCTACGCGCTCATGAATATCGCGATGATCCTCGCCGGCCTGCTGTTCTGGCTCGTGGTGATCGACCCGAGGCCCAAGGCGCAGGCCGGATATTCCTATCTGACCCGCATGGCCTGCGGGTTCCTGACGATGTTTCCCCAAATCCTGGTCGCCGCCACCGTCGCCTTGTCCGAGATCAATTATTACGATTTCTACGATTTGTGCGGCCGGTTATATCCATCGATCTCGCCGCTGCAGGATCAATTGATCGGCGGCATGATCGAATGGATTCCGCCGGGCCTGCTCAACACAGCCGTGTTGTTCGTGCTGCTCAACGCAATCCGCAAGAACGAGGAATCCGAAACCCGCGCGACGCCGATTCCACCGGGCCGGCGCGTGATCGAGGCGAAATGGACCGGACGGTGAGCCGCCCGCCTCTCTTGCGCGACTCAGGCGGCTAAGCTACAGGCGGCACCGGGTCACGTCCCCCCACCGGGACGCTTTTCTTCTGTAAGGGAGACCATCGATGGATGTCTCAATCGCGGCAAAACCTGCCCTCCGTCCCGCCAACCCCAATTTTTCATCCGGCCCTTGTGCCAAGCGCCCCGGGTTTTCCCTCGCAGCACTTGATGGTGCCCTGCTCGGCCGCAGCCACCGGGCGAAAGAGCCGAAGGCGAAACTCACCGAAATCATCACCCGTTCGCGCGATATTCTCGGCCTGCCGAAGGAGTGGCGGCTCGGCATCGTGCCCGCGTCGGATACCGGCGCGGTCGAGATGGCCCTATGGTCCCTGCTCGGCGCGCGCCCGGTCGATGTGCTGGCGTTCGAGAGTTTTTCCGAGGCCTGGGCCACCGATGTCATCAAGCAGTTGAAACTGGCGGATGCGCGGGTGCTGTCCGCCCCGTATGGCCAACTGCCCGATCTCGCCGCGGTCGATTTCAGCCATGACGTGGTGCTCGCCTGGAACGGCACCACGGCCGGCACCCGGATGCCAAACGGTGACTGGATCGCGGCGGATCGCACCGGTCTGGTGATCGCGGATGCCACCTCCGCCGCTTTCGCGATGGCATTGCCGTTCGACAAGCTCGATGTCGTCACCTGGTCCTGGCAGAAAGTGCTGGGCGGCGAGGCGGCACACGGCATGCTGGCCCTCAGCCCGCGCGCGGTGGAGCGCCTGACCACCTACAAACCCGCCTGGCCGCTGCCGAAAATCTTCCGCATGACCTCCGGCGGCAAGCTCACCGAGGGATTGTTCATCGGCGAGACGATCAACACCCCGTCGATGCTCGCCGCCGAAGATGCGCTCGATGGGCTGCGCTGGGCTGAACGCATCGGCGGCCTGCCGGCCCTGATCGCGCGCAGCGAGGCCAATCTGGCGGCAATCACGGCCTGGGTGGCGGGAAACCAGCGGGTTGCGTTTCTCGCATCCGACCCTGCGATCCGCTCCTGCACCTCGATCTGCCTGACGATCACGGCACCGTGGTTTACCGCACGCGATGCGGATTTCCAGGCCAAGGCGGCGAAACGGATCGCCGCCCTGCTGGAAGCCGAAGCCGTGGCCTACGATATCGCCGCCTATCGCGATGCGCCGCCCGGCTTGCGGATCTGGGGCGGGGCGACGGTGGATACCGCCAATATCGCCGCCCTGCTGCCCTGGATCGACTGGGCGATCGATGCCGTCGCCACCGAAACACTTGCCAAGGTCTGAGATAAAATGCCCAAAGTCCTGATCAGCGACAAACTGTCGCCCGCCGCGATCGACATTTTCAAGCAGCGCGGGGTCGATGTCGTCGTCAAACCCGGCCTGACCCCCGCCGAATTGCGCGCCATCATCGGCGAGTTCGATGGTCTCGCGATCCGCTCCGCCACCAAGGTCACCCGCGAATTGCTCGATGCCGCCACCCATTTGAAAGTGATCGGCCGCGCCGGCATCGGCATCGACAATGTCGACGTCAAATCCGCCACCGCCCGCGGCGTGGTCGTCATGAACACGCCCTACGGCAACGCCATCACCACCGCCGAACACGCGATCGGGCTGATGTTCGCCCTCGCGCGCCAGCTCCCCGAAGCCTCCGCCTCGACCAAGGCCGGCAAATGGGAGAAAAACCGCTTCATGGGCGTCGAACTCACCAACAAGACGCTCGGCCTGATCGGCGCCGGCAATATCGGCTCGATCGTCGCGGATCGCGCGGTCGGCCTGAAAATGCGCGTCGTCGCCTACGACCCCTACCTCACCGAAGCGCGCGCCACCGTGCTGGGCATCGAAAAAGTGGAGCTCGACACGCTGCTCGCCCGCGCCGATTTCATCACGCTGCACACCCCGCTGACCGACCAGACCCGCAACATTCTCTCGCGTGACAACCTCGCCAAAACCAAAAAGGGCGTGCGCATCGTCAATTGCGCACGTGGCGGCCTGATCGATGAGGCCGCACTCTACGATGCGCTGGTCTCCGGCCACGTCGCCGGCGCCGCGCTCGATGTGTTCGAGGTCGAACCCGCGACCGACAGCCCGTTGTTCAGCCTCGACAACGTGGTCTGCACCCCGCATCTCGGCGCCGCCACCACCGAAGCACAGGAAAACGTGGCATTGCAGGTCGCAGAGCAGATCAGCGACTTCCTGCTGACCGGTGCGGTCACCAACGCGGTCAACATGGCCTCGGTCTCCGCCGAGGACGCGCCGCGCCTGAAACCCTATATGCAGCTCTGTCAGCTGCTCGGCAGCTTCGCCGGCCAGCTCACCGAAGCCCGTCACGGCGTGATCCAGAAAGTCGGCATCGAATACGAAGGCGCCGCCGCCCATCTCAACCATCGCCCACTCTCCGCCGCCCTGTTCGCCGGCCTGCTCGCGCCGATGATGGAAGGCGTCAACATGGTCAACGCCCCGGTCTTCGCGCGCGATCACGGCATCGACATGTCCGAAACCGTGCACGACCGTGACAGCGAGTACCAGACCCTCGTGCGCATCTCGGTCACCACCGGCGATCAGACCCGCACCGTCTCCGGCACGCTGTTCGGCGGCGCCAAACCCCGCCTCGTCGAGGTCAAAGGCATCAAGGTCGAAGCCGATTTCGGCCGGCACATGCTCTACGTCACCAATCAGGACAAGCCCGGTTTCATTGCGAAATGCAGCGCCATACTCGCCGAAAAGAACATCAACATCGCCACCTTCCACCTCGGCCGCGCCGCCGAGGGCGGCGATGCGGTGTGTCTGATCTCGATCGATGAAACCCTGCCAGACGCCGCCCTCACCGCAATCCGCGCGCTGCCGCAGGTGATGCAGGCGACCCAGATTTCCTTTTAAAGCAATCTCCGGCGAACAAAGGGCGCAGGATACGGCATCACCGCCGCATCCTGCGCCCATCCCGCGCGCCTCGCGTTGTAACCGAGTGTTTCGGATCAGCCCGCCACCGATTGACGCCGGGCTGGCGGATAATTAAGGCTGGCAGGGCAGAATCATTGCCGTTTTGATCCAGATCAATTCGGCAGGGTGCGGATTGCGGTGCCTGCCGGCTTGCCCAAGTCGGCCCTCATCCAATGTTCCCGTTCAGGTCTGGCCGAGAAAGAGGTATCGATGCGTCGTCTGACGATGGGTTTGGTTGCTGCTGTGATCCTGATCGGCGGGGAAATCGCCCATGCCGCCCCGCCGCCGCCGGCGGTCAGCGTCGTTGTGGTCAAGCGGCAACCGGTCTATCAGGAACAATCCTACATCGGCCGGGTGCAGGCGACGCGGATCGTCAACCTCGTGCCCCGGATCACCGGATATCTCGAGCAGCGGCTGTTTCACCAGGGCGGCGAGGTCAAGCAGGGGCAGTTGCTCTATGTGATCGAGCCCGGCCCGTATCAGGCGGCGTTCGACCAGGCGAATGCCGCCGTCGCCTCGGCGCAGGCCACCCTCGACAACGCTAAAATCACCCTCGCGCGCGCGCAGAACCTGCTGCACACCCCGGCCGGCCAGCGCTCGACCCTCGATGACGCGCGGGCGACCGAAGAGAGCGACGCCGCCAATCTGGCCGCCGCCAAGGCGCAGCGCGAAACCGCCGCGATCAATCTGAGTTACACCCAGATCCGCTCCCCGGTGAACGGGCGGATCGGTCCCACCAGCGTCAATATCGGCAACGTCGTCGGCCCGACGACCGGCACCCTGGCGACCGTCGTGACCCAGAATCCAATCAATATCCGGTTTTCAATGCCGGTCCGCGACGCGCTGAAGCTGCGCGACCAATTCGCCCGCCAGGGCGGGCTGGATGCGGTGGCGTTGCGCCTGCGCCTGCCGGATGGGCGGATGGACAAGCAGTCCGGCACGCTCGATTTCACCAGCAACCTGATCAGCCAAAGTACCGACAGCCTGGCCTTGCAGGGCACGATCGCAAATCCGGTGATCCCCGGACTAGGCGACGCCAAGGTCAACAACCGCGAGCTGACCAGCGGTGAATTCGTCACCGTGGTGCTGCGCAGCAAGCACCCGACCGAGGAGATCGTCTTGCCGCGCGATGCCGTGCTCGCCGATCAGCTCGGCGACTATGTGCTGACGGTGAACGACAAGAACATCGTGACGCGCCGCAAGGTCACGCTGGCGCAAACCACCCCGGCCACCGCAACGATCGCCAGCGGCATCACCCCCGGCGACCGCGTCATCATCGACGGGATCGAGAAAGTCCATCCGGGCCTGACCGTGCAACCGGATGTCGTCACATCACCGATAGCGCAGGGTTGAGCCGATGATCCCGGCGTTCTTCATCGACCGGCCACGGTTTGCCCTGGTCATCGCGCTGATTTTGACCATCGCCGGGTTGTTGGCGCTCACCCACATCCCCGTCGCCCAGTTCCCGGCCATCGTGCCGCCGCAGGTGCAGGTCACCGCGAACTACCCCGGCGCCTCGGCCAAGGTGGTGGAAGACACCGTCGCCGAACCGATCGAGGAGCAGGTCAACGGTCTCGATCACGAGCTCTACGCCTCCTCCACCAGCGCAAACGACGGCAGCTACAATCTGACGGTCAGTTTCGCGCTCGGCTCGGACCCGAATATCGATACGGTGAACGTGACCAACGCGGTGCAGCAGGCCCTCAGCCAGTTACCGGCCCAGGTCCAGGCCGAGGGGCTGACCATCCGCAAGCGATCCTCCTCGGTGCTGGCGTTCCAGTTTTTCTACAGCCCCGGCAACAAGCTGACCCCGCTGCAGATTTCCAACTATGTCACGATCAATCTGCTCGACACGATCAGCCGGGTGCCCGGCGTGGGTCAGGCGTTCGTGTTCGGCGCGCAGAATTATTCCATGCGGGTGGTGTTCAACACCAATCGCCTGGCCGAGCTGGGGCTGACGCCGTCCGACCTGATCGCGGCGATCGATGACCAGAACATCCAGGCGCCGGTCGGCACGATCGGGTTGATGCCGGTCGGCAAGAACCAGCAATATCAGCTCTCGGTGCAGACCCAGGGCCGGTTGAGCTCGGTGAAGCAATTCGGCAACATCGTGGTGCGCGCCAACCAGGACGGCTCGGTTCTGCGCCTCAAGGACGTCGCCAAAATCGTGCTCGGCGCACAGAGCGAAAGCCAGATCGACCGGATCAACGGCGCCAACGGCGTCGCGATCGGTATTTTTCTCACCCCCGGCGCCAACGCGGTCGCCACCTCGGCCGCGCTGGAAAAAACGCTGGCCAAATTATCCAAGCGCTTTCCCGCCGGGCTGAAAACCAAAACCGTCTACAACTCCAGCAGTTTCGTGCTCGACACCATCCACGAGGTCGAACTCACCCTCGCCGAGGCGTTCGCCCTCGTCGTCCTCGTGGTGTTCCTGTTCCTCGGCTCATGGCGCGCCACGATCATTCCCACCGTCGTGGTCCCGGTCGCGCTGATCGGCGCCTTCGCCTTCCTGCTCCCCTTCGGCTATTCCGCCAACACCATCACCCTGCTGGCGCTGGTGGTCGCCACCGGCATCGTGGTCGATGACGCGATCGTCGTGGTCGAAAACGTCGAACGCGTGATGGCGGAAAATCCGGACATGCCGCCACGCGAGGCCGCCAAAATGGCGATGCGCCAGATCCAGGCGCCGATCATCGCGATCTCGCTGGTGCTACTCTCGGTGTTCGTGCCGGTCGCGTTCATCCCCGGCCTGTCGGGCCTTCTGTTCACCCAATTCGCCGTCACCATCAGCGTCGCGATGCTGATTTCAGCCACCAACGCGCTCACCCTCTCGCCAGCACTCTGCGCGATCTTCCTGCGCCCGCAGCACGAGCGTCACGGCATCCTGGGCAAAATCCTCACCGGCATCGATCGCACCCGCGATGGCTACGCCCGCAGCGTGACGCGTCTGGTGCGCCGGCCCTGGATCGCGCTGGCGGTCATCGGCGTGTTCGCTCTGCTGGTGGCGTTCATGAACACCATCACGCCCGGCGGCTTCCTGCCCGATGAGGATCAAGGCGCGTTTTTCATCCAGGCCACCCTGCCGCCCGGCGCCTCGCTGCCGCGCACCGAGGCGATCGGCAACCAGCTGACCAAAATCCTGCACAGTTTCCCCCAGGTGCAGGACGCCATCGCGATCAACGGCTTCTCGATCCTCGACCAGGCCACCGAACCCAACGCGCTGTTCATGGTGGCCCATCTGAAACCCTTCGCCGACCGTCCCGGCGCGCGCAACAACGTGATGGCGGTGATCAACCACGTCTTCGCCGCCACCGCCTCGCTCAAGGGGGCCAATGTGGTGGCGTTCAACCTGCCGCCGATCATCGGCCTCTCGACCAATGGCGGCTTCCAGTACGAGTTGGAAAACGATTCCGGCGCCAGTCAACAGAAATTCGACAGCGTGCTGAAATCGGTCATCGTCGCGGCCAATGGCGACAAGAAACTCGCGCATGTGTTCTCGACCTACAGCGCCAACAACCCCTCGATCTATCTCGACATCGACCGGGAAAAGGCCCAGGCGCTCGGCGTGCCGATCGCCTCGATCTTCACGGCGCTCCAGGCCTCGCTGGGCGGGTATTACGTCAATCAATTCAACTTGTTCGGCCGGGTCTGGCAGGTGAACATCCAGGCCGCGCAACCCGATCGCGACACGCGGGACGCGATCTGGCGGATCTACGTGCGCAGCACCTCCGGCGCCATGATCTCGCTCCGCTCCCTCGCCACCGCCCACACCATCCTCGGCCCGCAGATCATCAGCCGCTACAACGACACCGAAGCGGCGCCGATCATCGGCAGCCCCGCCCCCGGCGTCTCATCCAACGGCGCGCTGGCGGCGATGGAAAAAATCTCCGCCCGCGTTCTGCCCGCCGGCTTCTCCTATGAATGGACCAGCACGGCCTATCTGGAAAAACAGGCCGCCGGCCAGACCGGGGTGATTTTCGCGCTCTCCATCCTGTTCGCCTTCCTGTTCCTGGTGGCGCTGTATGAAAGCTGGATCATCCCGATCCCGGTGCTCCTCTCGGTCGTGGTGGGCGTGTTCGGCGCCATGCTCGGCATCGTCATCGGCGGCTTGACGCTCAACCTCTATGCCCAGATCGGGCTGGTGGTGCTGATCGCCCTGTCGGCGAAAAACGGCATCCTGATCGTCGAATTCGCCAAGGAGCGCCGCGAGGAGGGAATGTCGATCCGTGACGCCGCCGTGATGGGCGCGCGGATGCGGTTCCGCGCCGTGATGATGACCTCGATCGCGTTCATCTTCGGCCTGATCCCCCTGGTGATCGCCACCGGCGCCGCCCAGATCAGCCGCCGCTCCCTCGGCACGCCGGTGTTCGCCGGCATGATCGCGGCCAGCGGGGTCGGCATCTTCATCATTCCGCTGCTCTATGTCGTGTTCCAATCCCTGCGTGAACGCAGCATCCGGCGGAAAGGCGGCCAACCCCGGCCATAAAGCGATAGGCGATTAGAGCGATAGGCGATTACGTTGACGCGGCAGCGGTACCTTAATCGCCTATCGCCCTAGTCAAGCCTGACCATGACGTGGCGCACCACGGTGTAATCCTCCAGCGCATAGAGCGAGAGGTCTTTGCCATAGCCGGACCGTTTCAGACCGCCATGGGGCATTTCGCTGGTCAGCATGAAATGGCAGTTGATCCAGGTGGCGCCGTAGCGCAGCGCCGCGGCCACCCGCATGGCGCGGCCGACATCGCGGGTCCAGACCGATGAGGCAAGCCCATAGTCGGAATCATTCGCCCAATCGATCGCCTGTTCGGTCTCGGTGAAGCGCGTGACCGAAATGACCGGTCCAAACACCTCGCTGCGCACGATTTCATCATCCTGCCCCGCCCCCGCGATCAGGGTGGGCTGGAAATAAAAGCCCGACCCCGCGCCGGGACCGCCACCGGCCAGCAATTCGGCATGCGGCTGTTCGATCGCGCGGCTGACGAAACCGGCGATCCGCGCGCGATGGCGGGCCGAGATGGCGGGGCCGAGGTCGTTCTCGGCATCATCGGGTCGATCATAGCGCAGCGTCCCGATCGCACGCGCGAGGTCGGCGGTGAAGCGCTCGTAAATCGGCGCGGCGGCATAAACCCGGCAGGCGGCGGTGCAATCCTGCCCGGCGTTATACGTGCCGAAATCACGCACGGCGGCGACGGCGGCATCAAGATCGGCATCGTCGAACACAATGACCGGCGCCTTGCCGCCGAGTTCGAGATGGGTGCGCTTGATCGTGCGCGCCGCCGCCTCGAGCACGCGCTCGCCGGTGCCGATCGAGCCGGTGACCGAGATCATCGCGATGCGGGCATCCTCGATCAGGCGCTGACCGGTGGTGTGGCCATGGCCGACGATAATGTTGAGCACGCCCGGCGGCAGGATGTCGGCGGCGATCTCCGCGAGTTTCAACGCGGTGAGCGGCGTGAGTTCGGATGGTTTCAGCACCACGGTGTTGCCGGCGGCGAGCGCCGGGGCGATTTTCCACGCCGCCATCATCAACGGGTAATTCCACGGCGCGATCTGGGCAATCGGCCCGATCGCGTCGCGCCGGATCATCGAGGTGTGACCCGCGAGATACTCCCCCGCGGCGCTGCCCGGCAGGCAGCGGGCGGCGCCGGCGAAAAATCGGAAGCAATCAACAATGGCCGGCATCTCATCGCGCACCACGGCGGGATACGGCTTGCCGCAATTGAGGGCTTCGAGCCGCGCGAAATCGGCCGCCGCGGCTTCGATCCGGTCGGCAAGCCGCAGCAGCATCAACGAACGTTCAACCGGCGGCAGCCGCGAGAAGCCGGGAAACGCCCGCACCGCCGCGCCCACCGCCCGGTCGATCTGGTCGGAATCGGCCTCCGCCACCATCGCGATCGTCCCCCCGGTACGCGGATTGATAATCGCAAGCGGCGCCCCGCCGCCGCTCTCGAACCCGGACCCGATCAGCATCCGCACCGGTATC
>NZ_JBMFGY010000091.1:0-12402 GCF_049977125.1 Acidiphilium sp.
CGTCTGGTGTTCACTGCAATGCTCGAGGGCCCGCTGTATGGCCTGCGCCGCTCTACGCGGGTGGCGGCGGCGGCGGCGCGGCCGGCGATGATGCCGGCGCGGGGCATCGCGGTGATGGTTTCGAAGGCGGCGATGGCGACGAAAGCGGCGACGACGATGGCGATTTTATCGGGGCCGTGGATCAGCAGGATGGTGAGAAGGGCGGCCTGAGCGGCGAGAAAGGCGAGGGCCTGCATGGTGGCGGTGTGGCGGGCGAGGGTGCGCTCGGCGGCGAAAAGGCGGGATTCCTGAGACTGGACATGGGCGAGCATGCGGCCTTCGGCGCCGAACACCTTGATTTCGCGAAGACCGGCGAGGGCATCGAGCGTGGCGGTGCGCAGGGCGCCGCCGGCTTCGGCTTCGGTGGTGGCGGAGGCGTGGGCGTTGGCCATGGCGCGGATGGGCAGGGCGAAGGCGACGATGAGGAACAGGGCCACGACGAGCAGGGCGGCGAGCAGGGATGAGCGGGCGAGGATGACCAGGAGGACCGGGATGAGGATGATGGCGCTGAGGGCGGGGATGAGGATGCGGAGAAAAATACCGTCGAGGGCTTCGACGTCGTTGACGAGTCGGGCGAGGATGTCGCCGGCGCTGCGGTAGCCGAGGCCGCCGCCGGCGCCATGGGCGAGGCTGCGGAAGAACCAGACGCGCAGGGCGGCGAGGGCGCGGAAGGTGCCATCGTGCGTGATCAGGCGTTCGAGGTAGCGCAGGATGACGCGGGCGACGCCGATGATGGCGAGGGTGGTGGGGATAGTGACGGCGATGCCCAGCGCGTCCGACCCGATCAGGGCGCCGGTGCTGGCCATCAGGGCGATGCCGGCGGCGAGGGTGGCGAGGGAGATCAGGATGCCGGCGATCAGGGTGGGGCGTTGGCGGCGCCAGAGGGCGACGATGCGGATGAGAGGGGCGAGGGCCTCGCGCAGCCGGAACGCGCGGGCTTGCATCAGGCGACGCCTTCGAGGCTGGTGGCGCGGATGGCGCCGAGGTCGAGCTTGCGGCCGGTGAATTCATGGGCGAAGGCGGCGTGGCTGGCGAGGATGACGGTGCGGCCGATGGCGAGGCGTTTGAGACTGTCGAGCACGTCGCGTTCGGTGGCGGGGTCGAGCTGGGCGGTTGGTTCGTCGAGCAGGAGGAGTTTGGCGTCCTTGAGGAAAGCGCGGGCGATGGCGATGCGCTGGGCCTGACCGCCGGAGAGTCCGTAGCCGCCATCGCCGATGCGGGTGGCGAGGCCGAGGGGCAAAGTGTCGGTGAAATCGGCGACATGGGCGAGGCGGATGGCGTCGCGCAGTTCGGCGTCGCTGGCTTCGGGGCGGCCGAGGCGGATGTTGTCCTCGATGGTGCCGGCAAAGAGGAAGGGTTTCTGCCCGATGATCGCGGTGAGGCGCGCGAGGGCGGCGGGGACCAGGCTGTCGAGCGGCGCGCCGTTGACGGTGATGCGGCCGGATTGCGGTTGGACGAAGCCGAGGAGCAGCTCGATGATGGTGGATTTGCCGGCGCCGGACGGGCCGACCAGCATCATGGTTTCATTGGCGGGCAGGCGGAAGCTGAGGTTGTGCAACACCGGGCCGCGCGCGGCATCCCAGGTGAAGGAGACGTTTTCGAAAGCGATGGCGACACCCTGCGCGGGCACGGTGCGGATGACCGGCGGTGGCGGCGCCGTGGGCGCGGGCTGGGGCAGGGCGACAAGGTCTTCGGCGGCGGTCTGCGCGGTCATGCGGTCCTGATAGACGGCGGAGAAGGCGCGGATCGGGGCGAAGAATTCCGCCACCAGAAGGAGACAGAACAGGGCGGTGGGGGCGAGAGCGACATCGCCGGCGAGCAGGGGGGCGGCGAAGCGGATCGCGATGCCGATCAGGGCGGCGGCGGCGAGCAGGTCGAGGGCGGTGGCGTTGAGGAACGCGACGCGCAGGATGCGCATGGTGCGGTGACGCAGATCGTCGGCGGCGCGGCCGAGGGCTTCGGCTTCGTCATCGGCGCGGCCGGCGAGGACGATGGTGGCAATGCCGCGGATGCGATCGAGAAAGCGGGTTTGCAGGCGGGTCATGGCGGTGAACTGGTCGCGCGCGGCCAGGCCGGTGCCGGCACCGGTGATCGCCATGGCAACCGGCACCAGAAGGGCGGTGAACAGCAGGATCAGGCCGCTGCGCCAGTCGGCGAGGGATGCGGCGGCGACGATCAGGACGGGGCCGAACAGGGCGACGCTGGCGGCGGGAATCCAGCGGCCGTGCAGACCGTCGAGCGCTTCGATGCGGTCGATGATGATCGAGGCGATGTCGCCGGAGTGGCGGCCACGCAGACCGCCGGGGCCGAGCGCCATCAACGCGCCGAGGGTGGTGCTGCGCAGGCGGCGGCGTGCGGCGATGCCGAGGCGGCTGGCTTCGCGCTCCTGCGCCACGATCAGCCCGGCGCGCGCGAGGGCGGCGAGGGCGAAACCGAGGGAGGGCAGCACGATCGGGGCGGCTGTGGGGTGGAGGGCGGCGGCGAGCAGCCGGGCGGCGCAAAAGATTTGCAGGATGGCGAGCAGGACGCTGAGCACGCCGAGGGCGATCAGCGGGGTCGCTCGTCGTCGGCCGGCCTTGATTTCGTGTTTCATCCAGAGTCTTGCCGGGGAAGCGCTGCGTGCCATGAAAAAAACTATATAAGGGTTTGTGGGGAAACCCAATATCCGCCCCCGGCGGATGCGGCGCGGGACGGCGGATTCGTCTCGGTTATTCAATCATTCGTGATCAAGTCGTGACTCTAACGGGAACATGACGAGACTATTATCGGACCAGACATGTTTGGGGAGAACAAAGCAAAAAAATCGTGATGGCGCTGGCGGGCGCTGGCGGGCGCTGGATGGACGGCACCGGCGGATTCCGCCACAAGGCGCGACGAGCGCTGCCCCGCCACGCCTTGCCACGCCACGCCTTGCCACGGAGGACCCATGCAGATTGTCCGCACCCTTGCCGCGTTGCGCGCGGCGCGCGAGGCCATGGCCGGTGGCGCGACGGGTGATATGGCCCGGGGGCTGGCGTTGGTGCCGACCATGGGGGCGCTGCATGACGGGCATTTGTCGTTGCTGACGGCGGCGCGTGCGGCGGGGTATGCGGTTGCGGCGTCGATTTTCGTCAACCCGACGCAGTTTGGGCCGCAGGAGGATTTCGAGCGCTATCCGCGCGATGAAGCGGCCGATTGCGCCATGCTCGAACGGGCGGGCTGCGACCTGGTCTGGCTGCCGGACACGGGGATCATGTATCCGCCCGATGGGGCGACGGTAATCGAGGTCGGCGGTCCGGCGTTGCTGTGGGAAGGGGCGGCGCGGCCGGGTCATTTTCGCGGCGTCGCGACGGTTGTGGCGAAATTGTTCGGCCAGGTGCGTCCGGATGCCGCGTGGTTCGGTGAAAAGGACTGGCAGCAGGTCCAGGTGATCCGGCGGATGACTGCGGATCTGCTGCTGCCGGTGCGTGTGATGGCGGCGCCAACCTGGCGCGAGGGCGACGGGCTCGCGATGTCATCGCGCAACCGATACCTCGATGAGCGCCAACGCGCGGTGGCGCCGCTGCTGTTCGCCGTGCTGGGCCGGATCAGGGACGCGATCGCCGCCGGCGACGCGGTGGGCGCGGCACTCGCCGCCGGGCAGGAGGCCCTGCGCGCGGCGGGATTTGCGGTGGATTATATCGCGCTGGTCGATGCGGTCACTCTGCAGCCGCGGGAGGCATGGCAAGCGCCGTCCCGCTTGATCGCCGCGGCGCGGCTCGGCGGGACGCGATTGCTCGACAATATCGCGGTCTGATCGCGGACCGGATCGGATGATCCGCCAGATGGGCCAGACCGGAGGATCGGATCGGGTGGGCAGGGTGGCCCGACCTGACGATCATTCAGGCCGGATTACGCGTCAGACGCCCGCCGCGGCGGCGACCTCGGCGGCGAAATCGGTGGTTTCCTTCTCGATGCCCTCGCCGAGCGTGAAGCGGGCGAAGCGTGTCACCTCGGCGCCGGCGCTATGCACGATTTTCTGGACCTTGCTCTCGCCGTCATGCACCCAGATTTGTTCGAGCAATACGACGTCGGCGAAATATTTCCGCACCCGCCCCTCGACCATCTTTTCAATGATCGCATCCGGCTTGCCTTCGGCCCGCGCCTGATCGGTGAAAATGGCCCGCTCGCGGGCGACCGCCGCCGGGTCGACATCGGCGGCGCTGATCGCGTCCGGCCTTGTCGCTGCGATATGCATGCCGAGTTGCCGTCCCAGCGCGAGGAGCGCGTCTTCGGCGTTGCCCTCGAGCGCCACCAGAACGCCGATCTTGCCGAGGCCCGGCTTCAGGGCGCCGTGGACATAGGACGCCGCCGCGCCGTGCTTCACCTCGATCACGGCAACCCGCCGGATCGACATGTTTTCACCCACGGTCGCGATCAGGTGGGTCAGCTCCTCGGCGACGGTATGATCGGTGCCGGGATAGACCGCCGATTTCAACGCCTCGACATCCTCGCCGACACTCAGCGCGAGTTTCGACACCGTCTCGACAAAGCCCTGGAACGCATCGTTGCGGGCGACGAAATCGGTCTCGGCATTCACCTCGACCATGGCGGCCTTGTTGCCGGCATGCGCGACGCCGACCAGCCCCTCAGCCGCGACGCGGCCGGATTTTTTGGCGGCGGCGGCGAGGCCCTTTTTGCGCAGCCAATCGACCGCGCCTTCCATGTCCCCGCCCGCCTCGACCAGCGCCTTCTTGCAGTCCATCATGCCCGCGCCGGTCTTTTCGCGCAGATCCTTCACCATTGCACCGGTAATTTCGGTCATGGTCATCCTCCTCAAATGGTCAAAAAACTCAGGCGTGCAGTTCGGCGTCCTCGTCATGCACCGCATCCGGCGGCAGCTCCTCGAGCGCGCCGAGATCGACGCCCGATCCGGCCATTTCCGCGCTGATGCCATCGAGCACCGCGCCGGCGATCAGGTCGCAATACATGGTGATCGCGCGGATCGCATCATCGTTGCCGGGGATCGGATAGGTGACGCCTTCGGGGTCGGAATTGGAATCGAGCACCGCGATGACCGGAATCCCGAGTTTGTTCGCTTCCTCGACCGCCAGCTTTTCCTTGTTGGTGTCGATGATGAACAGAATGTCCGGCAGGCCGCCCATTTCCTTGATGCCGCCCAGCGCGCGCTCAAGCTTTTCCTTCTCGCGCGAGAGGTTCAGGATTTCCTTCTTGGTCAGGCCCTGCGCCTCGCCGCTGACGGTGTCTTCCATCTGGCGCAGCTTGCGGATTGAATTGGTGATGGTTTTCCAGTTCGTCAGCATCCCGCCCAACCAGCGATGATTGACGTAATACTGCCCGCAGCGCGTTGCCGCCTCGGCGACATGGTCCGCCGCCGCGCGCTTGGTGCCGACGAACAACACACGCCCGCCGCCGGCCGCGACATTGCGCACTTCGCGCAGCGCGCGTTCCAGCATCGGCACCGTTTGCTGCAGGTCGATGATATGAACCTGATTGCGCACGCCGAACAGATACGGCGCCATCCGCGGATTCCACCGGCGGGTGTTGTGGCCGAAATGCACGCCTGATTCGAGCAGTTGACGCAGTGAAACCTCTGGCATCGCCATGAGTGACATCCTTTCCAAGACCGTGAGATCACGGTCGTCCGGTTAAAACCTCCACGGAGCCATGCCTCGCGGCACCGGACCCATTTTCATGGGAAGGCGCTCCATGTGCGAATTATCGCCCGAAGTTTCGGGACGGGCGACGCGCGCGGTATGAAGCAGAAGGGCGGGGAAGGCAAGACGCGGCCGCGGCGCGCGGGGCGACGGGCCGGCTCAATGGTCGGGTTTTGCCACCGCGAAGGCGGCCTGCTGGGCGGCGGAGGCGGGTTTCTGATGCTGCGCCTGCCATTCCGGATAGGGCATGCCGTAAATGATTTCGCGGGCCTGCGGATCGCTCAGGGTAAGGCCCTGCGCCGCCGCCGCCTCGCGATACCAGCGCGACAGGCAGTTCCGGCAGAATCCGGTGAGGTTCATCATGTCGATGTTTTGCACGTCGGTCCGCTCGCGCAGATGCGCGACGAGGCGGCGGAACGCGGCCGCTTCGAGTTCGGTGCGGGTGGACTCGGTGATCGCGGCGATCTCGGTCATGTCGTTTACGTCCATTTTCTGTCCGGCGCGGCGTGTGGTCAGCGGCGCACTTGTTTGCCATACGCTGCTGTAGCAGAAACCACACGGCGGCGCGACAAAGGGGTTAAAAAATGACGTCTCGGCTCAGGCGACACCGGCGCACCAAAATCATCGCGACTCTCGGCCCGGCGAGTGCCACGCCCGAAATGCTGGCGCAGCTGTTCGAGGCGGGTGCCGATGTCTTTCGGCTCAATTTCAGCCATGGCAGTCATGAGGATCACCTCGGGCGCATCGAGATGATCCGCGCGCTTGAACATAAATTCGCCCGCCCGATCGGTATTCTGGCCGATATTCAGGGGCCGAAGCTGCGGGTCGGCCAGTTTCGCGGCGGGCGCATTCAACTCCAGACCGGTGCTGAGTTCCAGCTCGATCTCAACCCCGCGCCGGGCGATACCCGCCGGGTCAATCTGCCGCATCCGGAAATCATCGCCGCCGCGCGGATCGGCGCGACCTTGCTGCTCGATGACGGCAAGCTCCGCCTGCGGGTGGTGCGCAAGCGTGATGATCATCTGCTGACCGAGGTGGTCAACGGCGGTTCGTTGTCGGACCGCAAGGGCGTGAACGTGCCCGATGTTGTGCTGCCGATTCCGGCCCTGACCAAGAAGGACCGTATCGACCTCGCATTCGCGCTCGAACACGGGGTCGATTACATCGGCCTGTCCTTCGTGCAGCGCGCGGCGGATGTTCTGGAAGCCCGAAGCATCGCCGCCGGACGCGCCCTGATCATGACCAAGATGGAAAAGCCCCAGGCGCTCGATAATCTCGATGCGATCATGGACGCCTCGGATGCGGTGATGGTCGCGCGTGGCGATCTCGGCGTGGAATTGCCGCCCGAGGAGGTGCCGATCGCGCAGAAACGCATCATCCGCGCCGCCCAGGCGCGCGGCCTTCCCGTGGTGGTGGCGACTCAGATGCTGGAGAGCATGATCTCGGCACCGGCGCCCACCCGTGCCGAAGCCTCCGACGTTGCGACCGCGGTGTTCGACGGGGCGGATGCCGTGATGCTCTCGGCCGAAAGCGCTGCCGGCCAGTATCCGCGCGAGGCGGTGAACATGATGGACCGCATCATCGCCCGGGTCGAACGCGATGAGGATTGGCGGCGCGGCATCGATGCCAAGCGTCCTGACCCTGAACATTCATCGGCCGATGCGATCGCCCGGGCGGCCGATCAGGTGGCGCGCACCATCGCGGCCCGCGCGATCGTTGCGTTCACCAACTCGGGTGCCAGCGCGTTGCGCGTTGCGCGCGAGCGGCCGGATTGCCCGGTGATCGGGCTGACCCCCTCGATCGACACCGCCCGCCGCCTCGCTTTGGTCTGGGGCGTTCACGCGCTGGTGACCGAGCAGGTCTTTTCGATGACCGATGCCGTTACCCTGTCGGCGAAACTGGCGCGTCAGGAAGGCTTCGTGCAGCACGGTGAGGAAATCGTTGTGGTCGCGGGCGTGCCGTTCGGCCAGAGCGGCACCACCAACGCCCTGCGGGTGGCGAAAATATAAGGGCGGCGTGCGCTGTCGCGCTATGTTTTTTCGAGCGATTTCAGGCGATGATGCTGCCGCTGCCGCGTCAACTTAATCGCCTATCACTCTAGACCCGCATGGCCTCTTGCGGGGTGGCGTAGCGGGCGACGGTCTGGTTGGAGGTGGTCAGGATGACGTAGGCGACGCCGGCGACCACGGCGGAGACGAGGAAGGAGATGTCGCCGTAGGCCGGGTGGGTCGCGGCGAAGGCGCCGACGAACAGCGGATACTGGTTAAAGAAGGGAACGCTGACGGCGATGCCCAGAAGCCACGCGACAAAGCCGGCGCTGACGGCGCCGAGGCGGGAGTGGCGGCGGCTGAAATGGCCGATCAGCGTGACCGATACCCAGGGCGCGGTCCAGTAGCCGAGGAAGAACAGGAAATCCTCGTAGTTCTTGATGAAATTCTCGGCCGCCAGCACCGATATGGTCGTGCCGATGACGCCGCAGACCAGAGCGGCCTGCCATTGGCGCAGCCTTACGCCGAGCGCCAGGGACGACAGGGTTGCGGAATAGATATTGAGAATATTGGCGCTGATCGTGCCGATCACGATGGCGATGATCAATGGCGCGTGGAACCAGCCGGGCATCCAGGCGGTGAACAGGTCGGATGGTTTGTTGAGAGCGACGGTGGCGCCGATGATGGCGCCGAGCCCCTCCATCCAGATGCAGGAAATCAGGGTGCCGGCGAAGGCGTTGACGAACACGGCGCGCCTGGTTGCGTCCTTGTCGGCGGCGTGGCTGAGGTAGCGGGTATAATCGGATGAATAGGGAATCCAGCCGAGTACGTAGGCGACCACGACCGACAGGGTCAGGATGAAGGCGCCCGACGTGCCGCCGACGTTTTTGAGAAGCTTCGGCTGGGCGGCGGGCAGATGGCCGATATGGGAAGCCGCGATCATGGTGAGGAGCGCAAAGATCACGACCAGGAGGTAGAAGAAATATTTCTCGGCCGCGTGGATCAGATCGTGTCCGACCGCGGCGATGGCGACCTGGATGGCGCAGAGGACGAGAATATCCGGGATCAGCGGCGTGTGGAGCATGTATTGCAGGGCATAGCCGCCGATGATGGTGTTGACGCCGAACCAGGAGAACCCACCGAAGAAATTCAGGAACGAGGGCAGTTTATTCCCGCGCCGCCCGAACCAGGCCGCACCCTGGATCATCTGCGGCAGGCCGTATTCGACGCCAAGGGTCGAGAACAGGCCGAGGAGGACAGCGCCGATGACATTGCCGAGCACGATCGCGATGATCGCGTCAGTGGCGGATAATCCGAACACGCCGGTGGCGAGGGCGCCGGTGGTGATGGTGGCGAATTCAACGTTTGCGGCCATCCAGAGTCCAAAGAGCGCGCGGGGCTTGCCGTGGGACTCATCGGCGGTCACCGGCTTGATCCCCTTGGATTCCAGTTTCAGCGGTTTGGCTTCGGCCATGATCGATCCTTGTTGAATGTCGTCGTGACGGACTCAATCGATTTTTTGTACCACAACCCTCAGAGCAAAAATCATGCCCGGAGGGGTCCCCTGAATTTAGTCGCTGCTTAACCGCATCATGGCGCTTTTGAAAGCAAATATTGCTGAAAAATTAATCTTGACGCCTGGCTATCGCCAGACTGTCGCGGGCGGACCCAAGGTGATCATGACGACCAACCTTGGGGCCGTATTTATCAATAGCGTTTGTAGGGCAGGAACTTGCCGCTCATGGTGATTTTGACCCGGTCGCCTTTCTGGTCGGGCTGGCGCTCCAGCGTCATGTCGAAATCGATCGCGCTCATGATGCCGTCACCGAACTCCTCGTGGATCATTTCCTTCCACGTCGTGCCATAGACCGAGACAAGCTCGTAGAACCGATAGATCAGCGGGTCGGTCGGCACCGCGGTCGGCAGTGAACCGCGATACGGCGCTTCGACGAGCAGTGCGGCTTCTTCATCATCGAGGCCGAACAAACCAGCGGCTTTTTCGGCGGTCTCCGGCGTCATCGACATCTGGCCCATGCAGGCGGCGCAGACCCAGACCGGGGCGTGGCCGAGTTTGGCGGCAATTTCGGTCCAGGTCAGGCCCCTGGCTTTTTTGATCTTGAGGATTTTCTGGCCGAGGGCGGTTTTGTCTTCGTTCATTCTGGCTCCTGTGCGTGAAGCACGCGCTTGATTTGGAATCAGCGTTTTTGGTCGATGGGGACGGCTGCCGGCATCGCATGCGCCATGCCGGCGGCGGCGGAAGGGTTATAATAGGCGTTCCCTATCACGATGATGATTTATATCGACTTAACTCGATCATCGCGCGCTGGTATGGTGCTTTGACACAAGGATTGTGCTGGCCGCAAGCCAGACAATCGCGCGGCGTGTGCGAACAACCCAGAAGGGAGATGATGATGGACGGCGACAGGATGATGACATCGGGCACATGCCCGGTCCTGCATGGGGGCAACACCTCGACCGGCATGGCCGAGATGGAGTGGTGGCCAAAGGCGCTCAATCTCGACATTCTGCACCAGCACGACACCAAGACCGATCCGTTGGGTAAGGATTTCGATTATCGCAAGGCGCTGGAAACGCTCGATGTCGCGGCGCTGAAGCGTGACCTTCACGCCTTCATGACGGAGAGCCAGTCGTGGTGGCCGGCGGATTGGGGGCATTATGGCGGGTTGATGATCCGCATGGCGTGGCACGCGGCGGGGTCGTATCGCATCGGCGATGGTCGGGGCGGGGCGGGCACCGGCAACCAGCGGTTCGCGCCGCTGAACTCCTGGCCGGACAACGCCAATCTCGACAAGGCGCGCCGCCTGCTGTGGCCGATCAAGAAGAAATACGGCAACAGCGTGAGCTGGGCCGATCTGATCATTCTGGCCGGGACCATCGCCTATGAATCGATGGGGCTGAAAACCTTCGGCTTCGCGTTCGGGCGCGAGGATATCTGGCATCCTGAAAAGGACATCTATTGGGGGGCCGAGAAGAAATGGCTGGCCAGCAGCCAGGAGCGCTATGCGAGCCACGACCGGACCACGCTGGAAAACCCGCTCGCGGCGGTGCAGATGGGGCTGATCTATGTCAACCCGGAAGGGGTGGACAGCCAGCCCGACCCGCTGCGCACCGCGCATGACGTGCGCGAGACCTTCGCGCGGATGGCGATGAACGACGAGGAGACCGTGGCGCTGACCGCGGGGGGCCATACCGTCGGTAAATGTCATGGCAACGGCAATGCCGCCGATCTCGGCCCGGCACCGGAAGGGGCTCCGCCTGAGGATCAGGGACTGGGCTGGATGATGCACGGCCACCGGGGGATCGGGCGCGATGCGGTCACCAGCGGGCTGGAAGGTGCGTGGACCACACATCCGACGCGCTGGGATAACGGGTATTTCGACATGCTGCTCGGGCATGAGTGGGAGTCGCACAAGAGCCCGGCCGGCGCCTGGCAGTGGGAGCCGGTGACGATTGCGGAAGCCGATATGCCGGTGGATGTCGAGGACCCGTCGATCCGGCATAAACCGATCATGACCGACGCCGACATGGCGATGAAGATGGACCCGGTCTATCGCGGGATTTCGGAGCGGTTCCATAAGAACCCGGATCAGCTCTCCGAGGCGTTCGCGCGGGCCTGGTTCAAGCTGACCCATCGCGACATGGGGCCGAAAGCGCGGTATTTCGGGCCGGATGTGCCGGCGGAGGAGCTGATCTGGCAGGACCCGGTGCCGCAAGGTCCGACCGGTTACGATGTGGCCGCGGTCAAGGCGAAGATCGCGGCGAGTGGCCTGTCGGTCAGTGACATGGTCACCACGGCGTGGGACAGCGCGCGGACCTTCCGGGGTTCGGACATGCGGGGTGGGGCCAATGGCGCGCGCATTCGCCTGGCGCCGCAGAAGGATTGGGCGGGGAACGAGCCGGCGCGGCTGGCGCGGGTTCTCGCCGTGCTCGAGCCGATCGCGGCGGCGTCGGGGGCGAGTATTGCCGATGTCATCGTGCTGGCCGGTAACGTGGGGATCGAGCAGGCGGCACGCGCCGCGGGGTTCGATGTCAGCGTACCGTTCACGCCGGGACGGGGCGATGCGACGCCGGAGATGACCGATGTCGCCTCGTTCGCGGTGCTCGAGCCGATCCATGACGGCTACCGCAACTGGCTGAAGGCGGATTATACCGTCAGCAGCGAGGAGTTGATGCTGGAGCGGACGCAACTGCTCGGGCTGACCGCGCCGGAAATGACGGTGCTGCTGGGCGGGATGCGGGTGATCGGCACCAATCACGGCGGCAGCGCACATGGCGTGTTCACCGATCGCATCGGGGCGTTGACGAATGATTTTTTTGTCAATCTGACCGACATGGCGAACCGCTGGGTGCCGAGCGGGAAGAATGTCTATGAGATCCGCGACCGGGCGAGCGGCGCGGTGAAATGGACGGCGAGCCGGGTCGATCTCGTGTTCGGGTCGAATTCGGTGCTGCGGGCCTATGCCGAGGTCTATGCGCAGGACGATAATGCCGGGAAATTCGTGAAGGATTTCGTGGCGGCCTGGACCAAGGTGATGAACGCGGACCGGTTCGACATCGCCTGATCGTGCCTTTCGATCCGGCCGGACGCTTGCAACGGCGTCCGGCCGGTTGATTTTGACGTTAATCATTGCGGTAACGTAACGATTTGGGCGTGCGAAAGCCTGTGCCGCACCTCAGCGATTTTTGAAGCTCTTGGGGTTGGGGATGAAATAATGATT
>NZ_JBMFGY010000092.1:0-11983 GCF_049977125.1 Acidiphilium sp.
CGGATTTTTCTCATCCTGATTGACGGCCGTTCTCATCCAGATTGTCGCGCTACAGGCTCCAGAACAGCGGGCCTGGGCGATCGCCCATCGTGCGCCTCTAGCCCTGTGCTGGCGGCACGGCGCGGTTCACTCGCCGAGAGCTTGGAGGTCGAACGTCAGCGCGAGCAGGCCGGATTTGAATTCGGCATCGAGCGCCTCGTGGACGGCACGGGAGCGGGTGACCCAGCTCTGGCCGGCGAAATGGGGGGACATCATGGTGAGCCGGTAATGACGTCCCGCGACCCCTTCCGCGTGACTGCCGTTCTCGGTGCGATGGGTGTCGCTGGCGTGCATGTGACTGTCGCCCTGGAGGACGAGATCAATGGGCGCAAACCGAGTTGTCACGATGGATTGCATCCGGTCAATACAGGCAGTCATGGCTGGAATGTGCGCTGTTCGGTGATGGTTGCCAAGTCGGGTGCAAAGGGCGGTGACGGTCCCGCTTATTTCCGCAAATCGCCGCCGGCAAACACCAGAAAGAGCGGGCGTTCCACACCATCAAAGTTCGCCATGACCGCGGGGCTAAAATCCGATCGCAAAGCCATCTGACCGGCCTGGAGCCGGAGCTTGAAGCTCTGATGGTTGGCATCCCGATCTGGACCTTTCTGGGCAGTAGACTCAAGATCCTCGGGCACAGACTCATTCAGCCGATCGACAATTAGGTCAGAACCAAAACCCGCCCCGCACAATCGGCGCCCACAGTCTTGGCCTCTTCAGTATCCTCCGCGCCTCCGGCTTGGAAACGATGGGCGCAAAATCGGATCATGGACTTTCTTGGGTCGCGATGCGGCGGGCGTCGTGCATCGTGGTGCTGGCGAAGACGACGCCGTGGGGGTTCATATTCAGTCCCGCGTCACGCAGGAGGGTGTCGGTCCAGGTGTTACATGTGAACCAGAAGTCGTAATGCTGTCGCGCGGCATAGAAGGCGCTGCCGGGGTAGTCGCCGGATGCGATACGCTCGGGTTGGCCATCTTTGTGGACGAAGTCGGACCAGAGAAACGTGTTCAGCCGGCGCATTTGTTGTGACGTGGCGTGGAGAGCGGCAACATGGGTAGGATTCCACGCCTGGGTCGGCGTGGTTCGAAGCCAGGTCACGATGATGACACCGCGCGCAGGAGCAAGGCCCCGGAAGAACCCGGCAACGTACCGAAGGGGTGATGCGCTCTTCGGAACCACGAAGCCTCGTTGGGCAAAGCCGAAGCCGACATAACGAGCGTCAGAGGCGACGATACTGCGCAAACCTCCGGTTGCGTCGGCTTGCCGAATATAGACCTGGGTGTGCCAACCAACGCCGACGACGAAGACATTGGCGTTGCCGGGGTGGGGGGTGAGGACCGCGCCAGAGCAACCAGAGAGGACGACCGGGGAGAATAGTGAGAGGACGACGAAGGTTTTGCGCGCCGGGCGGCCGGACTTAATTGTCATTTTTTCGAGTTCCTTCCTCCCGTGGTTGTTGGCAGGTCTGAATGGGCAGCAGTTGTAGGTGTCGTCTGACCACAATATCCGGTAAAACAGATTGTTACCTAGACGTTATGACATCTGTTTCGCATTGGTGAACATGCAATATTGCCGTTGAATTCCTAAGTGGAAATTAGGATTGAACGCTTCCAGTGTCAGGATGCGGACAGCTGAGGGATTCCAGGGGCCGGCCGTTCATTCTTTCGAGATCAACCGAAATCCGGCGCTTTGGGGACCATCATGGGTGCAAGGTTAACACCCGCTACAAAAGGAATTTGAACATGGGGCATCCACGGACGTTGCAGGAGTTGCGGGACGGATGGCGCGGTCATGGGAAACACCCTGCCATCGTCGCGATGAGCGAGGATAGCGTCGAACGGCTTGGCTACGACGAATTGTTCGACCTAAGCGCGAGTTTAGCGGCCGAAATCAGCAATCGCAAATTTGGCGGGCGGCCGGTGATAGGAATCATGATGCCGAATGGAATAGCGTGGGTCGGCACCTTCTTTGGTGCAGTGGCCGCAGGCGGTGTCGTGCTCCCGATCGATACGCAGCTGGGCGAGGATGATCTGAAGCGAATGATCGAACTGGCGAAATGCCGGTTGGTTTTTGCTGGCCCGCAGCAGGCAGGAAAGCTTCGGACCTTGGGCGGCTGCGAGGTCGTCGAAATCGGCGGACGGTCCGGAACGCTGCATTCGAACGAGCTGACGGGGCCGGAGTGGCCTCGATCCGGACCAGACGATGTCGCG
The DNA here is from genome assembly GCF_049977125.1 of Acidiphilium sp. Classification (NCBI taxonomy): domain Bacteria; kingdom Pseudomonadati; phylum Pseudomonadota; class Alphaproteobacteria; order Acetobacterales; family Acidocellaceae; genus Acidiphilium; species Acidiphilium sp. The sequence continues at coordinate 2,247 of NZ_JBMFGY010000092.1, forward strand.
GTACTGGCGTTCACCTCCGGGACTACGGGGCAACCGAAGGCGGTGCCGTTGAGCCATGCCAATCTGATGTCGAATTTTTCGGCGTTGAGACACGCCGCCATTATCGGCACGGAGGATCGTGCGGTGGTGCCGCTACCGCTGCATCACACCTATCCGATGACCGTAGGGATGCTGACAGTGCTGGGGACCGGCGCGTGCCTGATCCTTCCAGCCGGCGTCACTGGTAAGGACCTCGTGGCGGCGATCCGCGACGAGGCGGGAACGGTGCTCCTTGGTGTCCCACGGCTTTATACCGTGATGATGTCGGGGATCGAGGCTGAAATCGGAGCGCGTTCACGTGTGCTTGCCCGAATGCTGCCGCGGTTGCTGGCGGTCACCGCTCTATTCGGGCGCAGCACAGGTCTGCCGGTTGGGCGGTATATGTTCGCAAGCCTGCACAAGCGGATCGGCGGTTCGCTGCGTCTGATGGTGAGCGGTGGCGCAGCGCTTGGGGTGACGACAGAGACTCTCCTTGCCGGGCTTGGATGGCAGGTGCTGACTGGATACGGATTGACCGAAACCTCACCAATCCTGGCCTTCAATCGACCGGGGCACGTGCGTGTAGGCTCGTCCGGGCAAGCGTTGCCGGGAGTTTCGCTCAGGATTGCCCAGCCGGATTCAGCAGGAATTGGCGAGATCGAGGCAAAGGGTGCCTCGGTGTTCGGCGGTTACCACGATGACGTCACGGCGACCGAGCGTGCCTTTACTGCAGATGGCTGGTTCCGGACTGGCGATCTGGGGCGGCTGGACGCGCAGGGATATCTGTTCATCGAATCGCGGGCGACCGAGACCATCGTGCTCGCGAATGGAAAGAAAATTTCCCCGGAGCCGCTCGAGAAAATCTATGCACTTGACTCGATCATTCGGGAAATAGCGATCATGGGTCGCGAGGGACGGCTGGTTGGGCTCATTGTGCTCAATGACGACGAGGTTCGGCGGGCAGGTGCGCTGCGGGTGGAGGGGTTGATTCGCGACGTGCTCAACGGCCGCAGCCGCGCACTGGCGCCCCACCTTCATCTGAGCGGCTTTGCGGTCAGTCATGAGCCCTTGCCGCGCACACAACTCGGCAAGCTTCGCCGTCATTTGCTCGCAGAGCTGTACGAGCAAGCGTCCCGACATGAGCGGACCACGGGAGCGGAAGGCGCTATGAGTGAGCAGGATCGGCAGCTGCTCGACGCACCAGGGGCCGGTGTTCTTCTCGACTGGCTGCGTCGGCGGTTTCCGGACCAGACGGTCGATCTCGACAGCAGCCCGCAACTCGACCTCGGCATCGATTCGCTGGGCTGGACCGATCTGACGCTCGCGATGGCGCGTGAGGTTGGGATGACGGTCAGCGACCGGCAGATTGCTGAGATCATGACCGTACGTGATTTGGTTCGAATGGCACATTCAGATGTGACGGCGGGCGGCGCGTTGCGTGCGAATGGGTCAAGCGGAGGGGACGATCGAGCAGCGAGATGGCAACAGCCAATGGGGCCAGGGTTTCGCATCGTGCGGGCGGTAGGCGAAGTTACCGTGCGCGTGGGCATGGGGTCTTTATTTCGGCTGCGTGTGGTTGGGCGCGAGCTTCTGCCCGAACCGCCGTTTCTGATCTGCCCCAACCATATCAGCGTTCTTGATCCATTCGCGGTAGGCGCGGCGCTGCCACATGATCGATTGGCGGCGACCTACTGGATGGGGTGGACCGGGTTGCTGTTCTCTTCCCGGTTGCGGCGCGGGTTCAGCCGGGCGGCCCAAGTGCTGCCGATCGATCCTGATCGGGCACCGGGCGCAGCGATCGAACTCGGGGCGAAGGTTCTGGCGGAGGGACGGATCGTAATCTGGTTTCCTGAGGGGCGTCTCAGTCCTGACCAATCGTTGCAGCCGTTTCAACGCGGGATTGCTGCGGTGCTGGAGAGAACACCGGTGCCGGTGGTGCCCGCGTATATTTCTGGGACGGCCGACGTGCTAGCACCCGGCCGGTGGGTGCCACGGCTGCGCCCGATCACGGTAAGATTCGGTAAAGCCATCGACGCGACCGGTCGTACTTTTTCGGGTGACGTCAGCAACCGGCGGCGCGAGATGACCGAGGCTATTCGCGGGGCAGTCGCGGCGCTGTCAGCGGGCGAGTGACGGCTGTCACGCTGCCAACCGATATCGGATAGTCGCGGTTCCCGCTGCCCAACGATATGTGTGGACGACCCGATGGGTTCAAAGCTCTCCTATCCCCTCATTTCGTAATCGGCATGAAATTGCTGAATATGCCGATGCTATGCAGCAATTCTGTGAGGCAACAGGTCACGTCTCGGGAGCTTTTCAGGTGAGGCAATGCGGTCCCAGGTTGTTTGCCGCGCGGCACCCGCGGATTCGGTCGACACGAGACCGGCCTATCGCATTCCCGCTCTGGATTTGTATAGCATTCCGAAAGTCCGCGAACGGATCTTAAGGCTCCTTGGGGCGAGCGACACGCCGCTCAGCCTCGACCAGCTGTTGCCGGAGCCCAACGGAGAGTATGCAGCATCTCCACCGACGACTCTGCGACGCCGATCTGCCTGGACCAGCACATTCGTCGCCGGGCTGGAACTTGCCCGACAGGGAGAGTTGGTCATTGCGCAAGAAAATGTGTTCGACCCGATCATCGCCAAGCAGATTGCGGAAGGACGGGCGGCTCGCAGAAGAAAAAACGGTATGCCTGACATACGCCACTCCGCAGCTATACATGATGACGAGACAAGATCACGGGTCGGTCCAAGCCCACCGGCCAGGACCGTAGATTTCCCGCCACCTGCGGGCAGATTATCATCCCGTTCTGCCCGAAACGCCACCGCCTTTCCGCCCGATCATCCTGCCAACCTGGCCCCCGATCGAACGGACCTCGGTGAAATCCTTCCTCATTAAATCAACTTGGTAATATCCTCGGAGAACATCTCGCCTCAAAGCATCTTGATCTCGTGGCCTGACACCGTCATGTTGACACAACCGGAGACGCCGCCCAAGACAATTTCAACACAATCCAAGGCGCGACCGAACGGAACGAATTTACCAGTAAATACCGCCGCTGTGGCGGTGGCCATAAAGGGGGAACAATAATGATCGAAAAACAAAAAGGCTGTCTCGCCATCACTATGGCTATCACAGCTCTGGTTCTTACCGTATGGACCGGTTCCGCCCGCGCACAGACGGAAACGATTCCAGTCGCAAAACACTATACGTTCGGCATGCTGCTTTCGACTTTAAATAATCCATATTTCGTATCAATAAAGAAAGCGGCCCAATCAGAGGCAAAAAATCTCGGAGTTTCTCTGCTAATTGAAGACGCGAATAACAGTTCTGCTACTCAAACGAATCAGATCAACACACTTCTTGCTCGCAAGGTTGATGCCCTATTAGTCAATCCAACAAATGCAAAATCACTAATTCCGGCGATCCGTAAAGCCAATGCCGCCCATGTTCCCGTCGTTTTTATCGATCGAAAAACGGATGGCGGCAAAGCAATCGCATATTTTGCTTCGGACAATGTTGCAGCTGGTGCACTTGCATGCAAGTATATTGTTAATCGTCTTCACGGTAAGGGGAATGTTGCCATCCTACTCGGCATTCCAGGAGCATCGGCAACCAATGAGCGAAGTGTCGGATGCGATCGCGTGTTTGCACGCAATAAAGGTATCAAGATTGTGGCACGCCAGACGGCAAAATTCAGCCGCCAGGATGGGTTAACCGTGATGCGAGACATATTGATCGCCCATCCAACATTAAATGCAGTCTATGCGGAAAATGGTCAGATGGCGATCGGGGCCATGCACGCGATTGAGGCCGCCGGAAAGCAGAAGGACGTATTTATCACGATGATTGGGAGCGGCAGTGCCGAACAGACTGATTTAATCCGGGAGGGACATATCGCACTGAGCGTCGCCCAGCAGCCAGGGGTGATGGCCGCCATGGGGGTCGAGGCAGCTTATAACAAACTGGCGAGCGGTATGTTGTTCGTGCCGGTTCCACTCAAGATAGATCAGGCGCCTAAAGCACGCTAATTTGATGAGTTCGCTACCAACACAGGGGGAGGCTGAGGCTGCGCCCCCCTTGCTGAGGTTACATGACGTGCACCGGCGTTTCGGCGCCATCGAAGCTTTGCGGAGTATTAATCTTACACTGAATTCCGGCGAGGTGCTTGCGCTGCTTGGCGATAACGGGGCTGGCAAATCAACTTTGATCAAGATCATCGCTGGGGCCATGGCACCGAGTTCAGGTACGATCCAATTCGCCGGCGCTGCCGTGACGCGTTTTGATCCCCGGTACGCTCGTTCTCTTGGCATCGAGACAATTTATCAGGATTTAGCTTTAGCCGAAAATCTCGATGCCAGTGCGAACATTTTTCTAGGCCGAGAGCAACATCGTCGCATGTTCGGGCTATTGCCGGTCCTGGCGCGCAGCTCAATGCGTCGGGCGGCGATCGCTGCACTAGAAAGCCTTGATATACACCTTCCTGATATAACCCAACCAGTCGGCGGTATGTCCGGAGGACAGCGACAGGCGGTTGCGATCGCCCGTTCAGTCTACTGGAAGGCGCGCCTGGTTATCATGGATGAGCCGACTGCGGCGGTCGGCGTCAGCGAGCATGAGGCGATTTTGAAGCTTATCGAACGCTTGGCTGAGACAGGGGTCGCCGTTATTCTGATTACCCACACGATGGCCGACGTCTGGCGGGTCGCGACACGCATGATGGTTCTTACGCGCGGTGCGGTGGCGCTCGAGGGTGAGCCCGGTATGCACGATGAACAAACTGTCGTTGCCGCGATGCTTTTCGGTCGAGGCGGCGCGAAATGAGCTCCGCGTTGCGCAAGGTGCCCCGTCAAACGATCGTCAACATACTCATTCAGAATGGTGTTGTATTTGGTTTTATTACTCTTGTCATAGTCCTGGCATTTATTGCGCCTAATTTTGTCTCCCGCGCTAATTTGTTTTCGGTACTGACGCAAGCTGCACCTTTTATCCTCATGGCCGTTGGCGAAATGATTGTGGTCTTGGTAGCTGGAATTGATCTTTCAGTTGGTGCGGTAGCTGGATTTACGGGCGCTTGTGTAGCTATTCTCATTCATTCTGTTGATCTTGCCTGGCCAGTGGCTCTCATTATCGGGCTTTCAATTGCATTGATTATTGGTATCATCCAAGGGGTCGTGATCAACTATTTGCATGTGACCGATTTTATTGGTACTCTTGCAGGACTGTCGATCATCTCGAGCCTTACCCTAATCATAACGGCTGGAAATCCGATCTCGATTAGCGCAGCCGGTTTCGACGCGATTGCCCAGAACAGTGCATTAGGGGTGCCGATCCAGATCTGGTTGACGGGTGCAGTTGTTGTGATCGTTGCGATCTGGTTAGCCGTTTCTGCGACTGGCGTTCATCTTTATGCAATTGGCGGCAGTCGAATCGCGGCGTTTCGAGCCGGTATTCGTGTTCGGGCGATGAGGACCCTGACTTACGGTATTTCAGCACTCTGCGCTGGAATTGCAGGAATTGTATTTGCTTCGCAGCTCGGGAGTGCCGATCCTACAGCCGGGCGCGGCGACGAATTGACTGCAATTGCGGCCGTGGTCATCGGCGGTGTCTCCCTGTTCGGTGGCGTAGGATCAATTTGGGGTGTGCTCGTCGGGGCTCTTTTGATTAGCACCATTCTTGATGGACTGGTCCTCCTTAATGTGTCGCCGTTCTATACTCAATTGGTCGAGGGTGTTGTGATACTGCTTGCAGTGATGCTCGATTACGTCAAACGGCGTCCCTCATAATGATGGTTAACTACGCCGCAACCAGCACAACTTCGGCTTTTGCCAAATTGATGATACTCATCTCGATGGCATTTCCGCTGGGAGACCTGTCGTGGAGAATAACAATCACGGTATTCAGTGCGATCCGAACCCTGACTAATCCTCCATTGACCATTATCCGCGGCCTTGTTGGTGCTTCCAAACGACGTGTGCTCGCGAACCTACTCGCGCGCAATCGTACCCCCGTCATTGTATCCGCTCATCAGAGCCTCGTAGTGACGGTAGTCGGATGCACCGGTACCGCTCCCTCAGAATTACCTGCATGATCGTCATCGGCAGCATTAACATGGACATCGTGGCCCACGCGGAGCGCGCCCCCGGACCCGGCGAAACCGTTTTCGGCCGTGACTACGCTTTTTACCCCGGCGGCAAAGGTGCCAACCAAGCTGTCGCCGCCCGCCGGGCCGGTGCCGATGTTACCTTCTTCGGTTGTCTTGGCAACGACACCTATGGCGACACTCTCAACGAGGCTCTTTCCGCCGAGGGTATTGACCCCTCGGGCATAACCCGCGTCCCCACCCCCACCGGCATCGCATTTATTACCGTTGACGCAAGTGGCGAAAATAGAATCATCGTTATTCCTGGCGCCAACTACGCACTGAGATCGGCTGATTTGCCTAGCGTCTTTGAGCCGGGTACTGTCTTGTTGACTCAGCTTGAAATACCGATCCCGATTGTCATTGCGGCAGCTTCTTCGAACCGTGCTAGCGGTGGTACTACTATCCTCAATATCTCCCCGATCGCAGGACTTGACGCCGCGACTCTCATTGCACTTCGGGATGTGGCCGATATCCTCCTGATTAACGAAACTGAAGCCGCCGGTCTGCTCGCGCTCGAGCAATTAGGTAGTCCCGAAGCCGCCGCTCTTGATCTTGCCCTCGGTCATCGCGCCGCCATTATAACGCTGGGAGCCGATGGCGTAGTTTGGGCCGCCGCAACCTCTTCTGGCCCCTCCACAGGCCGCTTGCCTCGCCATAACATTGAAGTCATCGACACTACCGGCTGCGGCGATGCATTCGCTGGGGCCTTTTCTGCCGCGATCGAACGCGGGGAATCGATCTCTGCCGCTGTTGCATATGGCAACGCCGCCGGCGGCCTCGCTGCCACAAAGTCAGGCGCTCAGGCTGCCATGCCGACAGCCCAAGAAATCGACGATATTCTTAACGCCTGAAGGATAACGAAATGCTTCGCGGTCTTGATCCTTTGCTCACTGCTGACCTACTATATGCCTTGTGTGCCATGGGTCATGGCGATACCATCACTATCGTGGATGCCAATTTCCCCGCAGCCACTTGCGCACGCCGGCTGATCACTAACCAAGGCAGCGATGTTACGACTATGTTTCGTGCCATAGTATCCGTCCTTCCGGTCGACGACTTTCTGCCCAAACCGCTGCTGACCATGCAGATCGTGGGGGATGCGATTATAACCCCGCCCGCCGTTGCCGAAATCCACGAAGCCGCGTCGGCCATCGGCATCGAACCAGCCCGTTTCGGCACCGTTGATCGTCAGGAGTTCTATCAGCGGGCGCGTGACAGTTTTGCTATCGTCGCTACCGGCGACAGAAGGCTATACGCAAACATCATCATTACCAAAGGCGTATTACCCGAGTCCCTGTGACTCGAGGGTCAGGTCGGGCAATGTTGAGCTGATCAGATAAGGTGTGAGTCGACGAGACCTGGTCGATCATGCCGCCAGGTTGGCGGCGTAGTCGGTCCAGAGCGGAGACGCGTCGGCTCGGCCATAGCGGAATGATGTAGTGGAGAGACGATGGCGTTTCGGACGGAAAAGGGTGAGATGTGGCGCGACAAACACGGTAAGGCCGAAGTGCAGATCTTCGCGATGCGCTCGATGGCCAGCGGGGATGATGCAGAAGGCGATCGATCCTAAAAACAGCAGGTCGTCTCCCCACCAAAACAGGCTCGGTCTTCCATTGGTACCAGCCACCCTCTATCCTTATCCTAAGGTAGAGGTGCATCATGGACATCAAGCGCGAACACCACATCAATTTCTGGTACGTCATGATCGCCTTCAGCGGCGTCCTGCTGGCGCAAAGTCTGTTGTACCGGCCGACCGATACCAAGACTATCCCCTATAGCCAGTTCCTCGATCTGCTGCATAAAGACCAGATATCCAACCTGAAGATCGGACCGAACGACATTACGGGCGTATTTGTCCATCCAGAGGACAAGACGGTTCCGAATTTTGAGACCTATCGGGTCGATCCCACCCTGGCCCAGGACTTGGCCAAGACCGGGGTCAGTTTCGCCGGCGTCGCCGGGCCTGGGTTATTCGAGACATTTCTTGGCTGGACGATCCCGAGCCTCGCTTTCGTCGGGTTATGGCTCCTGCTGATACGGCCGATGGCGGGCGGACAAGGGCTGGGCGGCATGATGTCAATCGGCAAAAGCGGCGCCAAGGTCTATGTCGAAACCGGCGTTAAGGTGACGTTCGCGGACGTCGCAGGGGTCGATGAAGCAAAAGCGGAATTGCAGGAAGTCGTCGATTTTCTCAAAAACCCGGCGGAATATGGCCGGTTGGGTGCACGGGTGCCGAAAGGCATTTTGTTGGTTGGCCCGCCCGGCACCGGCAAGACATTGCTGGCGCGCGCCGTCGCTGGTGAGGCGGGAGTTGCATTTTTTTCGATTTCAGGTTCCGAGTTTGTCGAGATGTTCGTCGGTGTCGGCGCGGCGCGGGTCCGCGACCTGTTCGAGCAGGCGCGCAAGATGGCCCCGGCGATCGTATTCATCGACGAGCTTGACGCGCTCGGTCGCGCCCGCGGCGGGGTTTTCACCGGGGGTGGCCACGACGAGAAGGAGCAAACACTCAACCAATTACTCACCGAACTCGATGGATTCGACAGCAGCGCCGGTGTCGTGCTGCTGGCCGCGACCAACCGACCTGAAATTCTTGACCCGGCTCTATTACGTGCCGGAAGGTTCGATCGTCAGGTTCTGGTTGACCGGCCTGACAAGGTCGGACGGCTGGCGATCCTGCGCATCTACGCGGGTAAGATCAGACTCGATTCTTCGGTTGCACTCGAACAGATCGCCGCCCTCACGCCCGGCTTCACCGGTGCTGATCTTGCCAATCTGGTCAACGAGGCCGCGCTGCTGGCGACCCGGCGTCGTGCCGATCAGATTACACTCGAGGACTTCAACCAGGCGATCGAGCGGGTCATCGCCGGGTTGGAAAAGCGTAGCCGCCTGCTCAACCCGCACGAGCGCGATATTGTCGCCCATCACGAAATGGGACACGCGCTGGTGGCAATGGCATTACCGGGCACTGATCCCGTGCAGAAAATCACCATCATTCCCCATGGCATCGCCGCCCTGGGTTATACGATGCAGCGGCCGCTGGAGGACCGCTACTTGATGGATCGCGGTGAACTGCGCAACCGGATGGCGGTTCTGCTGGGCGGCAGAGCCGCCGAGAGCGTGGTGTTCGACGAGGTCTCGACCGGTGCCGCCGATGATTTCGCCAAGGCGACCGACATCGCCCGTAGCATGATCATGCGCTACGGCATGGACTCCGCGCTTGGCATGGTCGCTTATGAGGTTGAAGGGTCCGCCTTTATCGGCGGGCAGCCTGGAATGGATTTTCAACCGCGCCGCTATGGCGACCGAACCGCCGACGACATCGACCGTGCAGTGCGCAAACTTCTCGATGAGGCGTTCACGCGAGCCCGTGAAATTCTTGAACACAACCGCGTGCTGCTGGATCGTGCCGCAACCCAACTGCTCGCCAAAGAAACATTGGACGCCAATGACCTGAAAACGATCGCGGGACAGGTGAAGAACCCCGCCGCAGAACCGGATCGACCATTGGTATTGGCCACCAAATAAGGTACGCCCTGATCCGTCACCGGCACCGCCCTCCGATCTCGGTGTTCGT